>CAZGXD010000206.1:0-1509 GCA_964529625.1 uncultured Muribaculaceae bacterium | reverse complement strand
TTTCTGATTTTAAGGTAAAATTTTTGCTATTTTAAATAACATAGTGTATACTAAAATTAGGTATATAATTTATTCTTTTTTAATAAGTATAATTATTTAACTTTGATAGAAATAAATTAAATGGGAAAATTTTCAAAAGTGACAAGATAATATGTTTTATTATAGGAATATTAAATAATATTATTTTTGGCATATTACTTATAGAAACATATCAAAATTAGTTATAAATATCGTATTATCATTAAAAAAAATAGAGGAGGTTCTTAAATGAAAAACAAAGGAAACTTTAATATTAAGGATTCCCAAAATTTTTTATATGATGAAAAACTAGTTTCTAAATTAATAAGCAATAGTAATATAAATTCAAAGGATATTGTTTATGAAATTGGTCCTGGTAAAGGTATAATTACAAAAAAATTAGCTACAGTCTGTAAAAAAATAATTGCAATTGAACTTGATTGTAATTTGGCAAAAACATTAAAAGACCAGTTTAAAAATGTGCCTAATGTGGAAATAGTATGTACAAACTTTTTGTCTTATAATATTTATCCAAATAATAAATTTAAATTTTTTTCTAATATCCCATTTAATATTACTACCGAAATTTTACTAAAAGTTCTAAATCTTAAGGGTATTCAAGATATTTATTTTATAATGCAATATGAGGCTTTCTTAAAGTATTCTGGGTTGCCTTATTATAAAGAGGGTTTAAGATCATTATTATATAAACCATTTTTTGAAACAAAAATAATATATAAATTTAAAGCAACCGATTTTACTCCGGTACCAAATGCTAAAATTATTCTTGCCCATTTTTCTTTAAAAGAAAAACCTGATATTTCAATTGATAATACTAATTTATATAAGGACTTTTTAGCCTTTATATTTTCTGAAAATGGAGAAACGTTAAAGGAAAAATCAAAAAGAATATTTAGTTATAAGCAATTGAAACAAGCAACCAAAAATATTGGAATTCCAATGACATGTTCTATAACTGAAATAACTTATGAACAATGGCTTGTACTTTTTGAAATTTACTTAAAATATGTACCAAACGATAAAAAAGGGAATATTAACGGTTCTTACAATCAATTACTTAATAAACAAAAAAAGTTAAAAAGAATCCATAAAAATCGAATTCAGAACAGAAAGGCAAATAGATATGGCAAGCGTAAAACTAATTGATGTATTCAAATCTTTTGATAATAACAAATATGCAATAAATGGTATCAATTTAAGTATAAATGATGGGGAATTTCTTGTTATAGTTGGACCTTCAGGGTGTGGTAAAACAACCATATTAAATTTAATTGCAGGATTAGAAACTGTATCAAGTGGAAAAATTTTAATTAATGAAAAAAATGTTAATAATGTTGAACCTAAAAATAGAAATATTACAATGGTATTTCAAAATAACGCTTTATATCCTCATTTATCTGTTTATGAAAATTTAGCTCCCGAGTTTTATAGTTGTAAAATTTAAAAATGCTAGAAACATTGTAAAAACAA
>CAZGXD010000205.1:0-1516 GCA_964529625.1 uncultured Muribaculaceae bacterium | reverse complement strand
TATAAAAATTTTCCAATAAAACCCCCAAGCCGATTAAAAACATTCCCAATGAATCCCCCTTGAAAGAAAGTAATCCAACTTATTAACTTAATAATAAATGAATTAATTTTAAAAATTGATAATATTGATAGTATTATCCAAATAAGATTAAGGATTCCAAAAACAGTTAACATTTTTTTATCCTTTAAATTACTTTTAACATTACCAATCATTTGTTTTAAATTAATTATAATGTTATTTACATTTAAATCAAAATTAGGATTAAATTCATTAGTTAAAAAAACTTCGTTTTTCTTTAATAAAGCAGAATCTGGTTTTAAAAAATTATTTGTTTTCATAAATCAACTCCTTAACAACATTATACTTTATTAATTTTAAAAAAAGAAGATGTTTTTGTAACTATTAGATATTTATAACTAAAACTATAAAATCATCCTTTTTTTACTAATCTAATTACATAAAAGTATAAAAAAAGAGTTAATCATCAATTCTAGTAGTAACTCCATTAATTACTTTATATTTTCTTTTTTTATTTTTTTCATGTTTTTTAAGTATTTCTTCACCTAAATCAAACCCCAATATTTCAGACAACCCTAATAAAAAAATAGCAACATCCGCTAGTTCTTCACCTAAATCATCCTTTTTTTCCCTATAAGCTTCATATGCTTCAGATACCTCACCATAAAGAAAACAAAATTCCTTTTCAATATTCACTACATTAAAACCTTTACTAACCTTATTTTGATAAATTTCTTTTTGCATCTTTAATAAATCCATAACATTACCTCCTTCGTACTACTTTTATAGATTAAAATTAGTTTTTATTTTTTATTAGTATCTTTATCTACCAAGTCCTCAGTTAAATAAGAACTAAAACCTTCATAATAATAACTATTATCTATTCCTTTCATATAAATACCACGGTCTTCTATTTTATCAGTAAGTACTTCTTTAATAAGGGTTTTTATTTCAATATTTTTAATTGGGCTACGTTCCATAGCAAGCAAATAATCTTCTTTATCAATTTTATTCCAATTTACTACCTTTTTCAATTCTTTTTTTAAAATTAAATCTAACCAAATTCTTGTACTTCTACCATTTCCCTCCCTAAAAGGATGGGCTACATTCATTTCAACATATTTTTCTATTATTTCGTCAAATGTATTTTGAGGCATTTTATCAATATTTTCTAAAGCAGGATTTAAATACATAACTGAAGTAAACCTAAAATTGCCTTTAGCAATGTTTTCATTTCTTGTTTTACCAGCAAATTCATATATTTCATCAAACAAAAATTTATAAATATATTCTAGGGTTTCAAAAGTTCCTGGTTCTAATGTTTCTAGTATTTTATTATCAAACAATTCCAAGGCCTTTTTCTTGGTTATTTTTTCTTCAATATTGCTAATTCATTTAAATTATCTATATTTAATTTGTTTTTTAATATTAAATCTCCTATATATATTATATCAAATTTTGTTAATAGATTATATCTTTAATGAGTAAATAAAACTTT
>CAZGXD010000204.1:0-1524 GCA_964529625.1 uncultured Muribaculaceae bacterium | reverse complement strand
GGGATGTGGCTTTAGATGGTTATTACGCAATCATTACTAGTGAATTAGATTTAACTAATGACCAAATAATTTCAAAATATAGAGGATTAAGTGATATAGAAGAATCATTTAAAGTAATTAAAAGCGATTTAGAAGGAAGACCTATATATGTGAGATTACAAGATCATATAGAAGGACATTTTTTAATTTGTTATATAGCATTAGTAATAAGTAGATTACTACAACATCATTTAAATAAGGATACAAAGAAAGAAGATACTAAAATTTCTGTTAAGAAAATACAAGAGGCATTAAATAGTGCAACATGTAGTTTAATAGAAAAGGATATCTATCTATTAAATAATAATAATGAAATTTATAATAAATTAGAAATGCAGTTCAATGCTTTACTAAATTATAAATATGTGCCATTAGAAAAAATAATTAGATATAAAAATAGTCTACATACCACCGAATAAAGATGGACAAACCCTTTAATAATAAAGGTTTGTCCATTTAAACTGTAAAACTAGGGTTATATGCATCATTAAAACTTAATCTTATTACCAAAGAGGAAATACTTAATTTAAAAAATGAAATTACAACATTCACCAATTTTTTTGAAGACGATTTTCAAATAAATGTTTTAACATTAAATGAATATAATTATAATGGATATACTTTTGCCCGTGGAAATATAACTTTACCATAATTTTTTTTCACCAAAAGTGCTGACATGACAATTGAAGTTTCAATTCAAAAGCAACAATATGCGTCTAGTGTGCAACCAATGGTATATATATCTATACCCGTTAAATCTTTCGAGGAAAATGCAATCGGCCAAATGGGTGATGATTTTGATTCTTTTTCTTATATAATTAACAAGGGAAATGTTAAATTTTTATTAGATACGTTTATTATATTTGGTATGTGTTCATTTAGACACAATAAGGATATTATAAATATTTTAAATGTTATTTATAACGATCTATTTTAATTAATATAAAAATAGTCTACATACCACTAAATAAAAATGGATAAACCTTTTAATAATAAGGGCTTGTCCATTTAAACTGTAAAACTAAAAAAAATAAGAATTAAAATATTCTTGTTTTTTCTTTTTTATATACCAATCCATTTAATTAAACCTAAAA
The DNA here is from genome assembly GCA_964529625.1 of uncultured Muribaculaceae bacterium. Classification (GTDB taxonomy): domain Bacteria; phylum Bacillota_I; class Bacilli_A; order RF39; family UBA660; genus DUPI01. Next base: position 391 of record CAZGXD010000204.1, on the reverse strand, counting down.
TGACAAATATCACCGTCCTGCATAAGATAGTTCTTTCCCTCTAATCTCATTTTTCCAGCTTCTTTTACCTTTTGTTCGCATCCAAACTTTTTTAAATCAACATAACTAATTATTTCTGCTCTTATAAAACCCTTTTCAAAATCACTATGAATAATTCCAGCACAAGTTTTTGCATTCATTCCTTTTTTAAAGGTCCAAGCTCTTACTTCTGGTTTTCCAATTGTAAAATAAGTTGCTAAGCCTAATAAATTATAAGTAACATTAATTAATTTATTTAAACCTGTATCTTCTATTTTTAATTCTTTTAAATATTCTCCCTAGTTTTACAGTTATAACAAAAATAATCTTTACAAACATTGATAAATTCAATGTTTTTTTAAATTTATTGCAC
>CAZGXD010000203.1:0-1526 GCA_964529625.1 uncultured Muribaculaceae bacterium | reverse complement strand
GTTTTTCTTCTAATCTTAATTGATGATTGTTTTGGATTAAATCCTTGTTTTTAATGAAAAAATTACTTGATAAATTTTTAAAATCTATTTCATTTTGGTCATTAATATTATTATTAATTCTAAAATTAATTACTTCATCCATAAATTCTTTTACATAATTAAATTTACCATAACGAATCACATTTTCAACATTATCTCTTCTTCGATTTGAATTATAAAAGGTTAGTTGAGAATCTAGTTCATATTCCTTTTCACTTAGGATAATTGCTTTACCATCAGCAACAAATTGATGGATGGGACTAGATTTATAATCATAACTATTACTTTTACAATCATTTTTAATAATTATTTTTATTTTTTTATCTATTTCATCTTCTACCCTATTAAAGACAGGATCATAATGTTTAATTGTTTTATAAGTTGTTTCTTGATAACTATACTCTTCCCCTTCAAAAACACTTACTAACTTTTCTAAAATATTACCAATCATTTTACTGTCAAAGGTAGAAAATAATTCAAATTGATTAATACAAGCTTTTAATTCTTTTCTTGTTACTTCCATTTTTTTATTGATAGGTTCCTTTAGTTTAAGATGTTTTTTTGCAATTTCATTTTTAATGATTTCAATTTCTCTTTTTTCTTCTTGATCAATTTCCATATTTTGATAATTTAATTGGTTTAGTTTATTTCTTAATAACTCTAATCTTGTTTTCATATAAAACTTCCTTTCTAAATTGTAGGGCTAATGTATAACCTTATATTATAAAGATTTATATTTCTTTTTCTTTTGTTTTAGGTAAAGGAGTATTTATTCGATTTAATTGTTTTATATATCTATTTTGATGTTCTTGGTATATCTCTTTATATTTAATTTCAAGTTCTTTTAATCTTTGTTGATAATTAGTCTCTATTAAGTCTGCATTTTTCATTAAAAATTCTTTCAATAATATATTTAATTCCTTTTCTTTTATATTTTTAAGATTATTATCAATTTTAAAATTAATAACTTTTTCAATAAATTCCTTTATATAATTAAATTTGTCAGACTTAATTTCATTATCAATATTATTATTTTCAAAGTAATGATTAAAACTTATTTGAGGTTCTAAACTATCATCATCTTCTTCAAGAATAATAGCTTTATCATTATTAACTAGAAAATTTAAATTATTAAATTTATGGTCATAATTATTTTTTTGACAATTGCTATTAATAATAATTCTTACTTTTTTATTAATTTCAGGTTCATCTTTATCAAAGAGATAAAATTCAGGTTTTTTAGTTTTAAAAAAAGTTTCTTGATAACAATATTCTTCTCCTTCAAAAACACTTACTAATTTTTCTAAAATATTACCTATAATTCTATTGTCAAAGGTAGAAAATGATTGTAGTTTTTTAGTATGATCTTTTAATTCAATTTTAGCTAAGTCTATCTCTTTATTAATTGGTTCTCTTAATTTTGTATGTTTTTCTTTAATTTCAATTAAGGTATTATTTATTAAATTTTGTTCAGTTAAATTAATTTT
>CAZGXD010000202.1:0-1530 GCA_964529625.1 uncultured Muribaculaceae bacterium | reverse complement strand
GTTAATTCAATAAATAAAAGAATTAGCTTTTTTTCATTATTTTCTTCATCCCTTAATGCATATTGCACTATAGGGGATAAATAACTTTAATTTATGCTATTATAAAAATGTATAGCAAGATAAAGATAATAATATTAATGATTGGAGAAAAAAATGGAATTTAAAAAAGAAAAAGGATTTACTTTAATTGAATTATTAGCAGTGATTGTAATCTTAACTCTTATAATGGTAATAGTAACACCCCTAATTTTAAAAATGATTCAGACTGCTAGAAAAGAAGCCTTTCGGGCATCAGCTTATGGAATAATGAAATCAGCTGAATTTAAAACTGAAAGAAATATTTTAGAGGGGGAACTAGGAGATTTTATTAGTAAATATGAAAACAATGTATTAAGTGAAGGTGAAAAATTAGATTTTAAAGGTACAAAGCCAAAACAAGGAATCGTAGTTGCTGCAAATGGTAAAGTTAGTTTAGCGATAACAAATGGTGTTTGGTGTACTCGTAAAGGATATAATGATACTAAAATAACCTTAACAAAATATCCAGAAGAAGATAATTGTGAATTAGAAATGGGTGGTGCAGGGGGAGAGACTATTGATATGGGAATTACACCTAATGGAGATGCATGGATAAAAATATTTGATGATGGTGAACCTTATTATATAGTATCTAATCAATTAGCTAATTTTAAACCAGGAGAATGGGATAATATTAGTGGTGTATATCTTGGGGGTGGGTATGGCTATGGTTATCTTGAAGATGAGCCTAGGAAAATATTAGCATACAACAATTTAAATGAGTGGATAGAAAGTCTTGTAATAGAAGAAAAAGAAGAAAATGTATATGATAACATTAGTAATATAATTGGAGATTTTATTAGTAAAAAAAAGTCTATTATGTTAACAACTAAAGGGTTGTTTAATATGATGGGGTTTGGGTCATTAAAAGAATTGATGGATCTAAAAATAATGGATTCAACAAATATAAAGGATTATAAATTTAATGAGTCATATTCTGGAATTGGAGATTGTTTTGTAGTACTCCAAAATAATGGGGATATGTATTATTTAATACCAATAGGTAATTATTATGATGATTATGAGGTAGTGTTTGCTGATAGTAATGTGAGTGAAATTACTAAAAATAGATATATAAAAAATGACGGAAGTTTTTATTTTTATAATGAAGATATATATATAAATAAGGGTATAGATATATCTCAAATAACAGATGTAATAGTAGATATAAGTTCTCATGGTTATGGTTCCCTTGCAGGTTATGCTCAGTTCGGAAGGGAGGGTGTGTTGTATAAAAGTGGGAATGACGTTAAATTTTTAACCAATAATAATCCAGAAATAATAAATGTTAATACCTTTGAATATGGTGATCAATTTGAGCGAATTGATGGAAGTAATATTTTTAAAGATGCAGAAAATAATATGTATATATTGAGAGTATTATATGATAAATATAATGATAGAGTAGGGAAAATAATTCCTGTATATTTTTCTTTAAATGGAGATAATGTA
>CAZGXD010000201.1:840-1555 GCA_964529625.1 uncultured Muribaculaceae bacterium | reverse complement strand
TCTCGTCTCTATCTAATTGAATTAATAATGCATATTTTAATTTAATTATTATTTGTTACTGCTATTATTGCCTATTACATATATTTATCTTTTGTTCAACTTAACCATAACTCACTTTAAGACTTTATTAATTTCCTTTTACTTATTTAATTTTAATATTAATATTTTTAACATTAATATTAGCAAAATTACTTTTTAATTAAAATTAATAATGAAGACATTTTTAAAATAAAATTTTATATGTTTTAATTTAAAAATATATAATAATAAAAAAAAGGAAAAATGTCAAGTAAGATAAATATATTTTGTGTAAATAAGTCAAACCTTTTTTAATACTTTTTTAAAAATAATATTATAAATACAAAGATTTATATACATTAAACACATTTCAGTTTTTAATATTACTTTTCAAACTTTTATTAAATAAATCTATATTTAACCTTTATTTTAACAAAAAATGCTGTTTTTTCATAAAAATATCTAAGTATAAGGAGTTTTTATGAATTTAAATAAAAATTTTATTGAAGTTTTTGATATATTTACAAATGATTATAAAATTATAGAGCGTAAATCTAATGAAAAGAAAAATTCAAAAAAAAGTTTTCTTTTTAGTAATATGCCATTTTTTAGAAGAGATAAATCAAATCAATATAACATCTTATCTAATGATAATTTAAATTATATCAATGAAATATCTGAAACCATTCTACCAGAA
>CAZGXD010000201.1:0-830 GCA_964529625.1 uncultured Muribaculaceae bacterium | reverse complement strand
GGCAAGGTAATCTGGATCCATGCAGTTAGCGTGGGTGAGGTCAATGCCACTCGTAGCCTTATAAAAGAGCTGAAAAGTATTGATGAGAGCCTTGAGTTTGTGTTAACTACCACAACAGACACAGGTTATGCCAGAGCAAAAGCAAAATATTATTCCAGAACAAGGAGCGCAAAAAAACATATCAGAAGATAAAAAAATAAAGCTTAAAATACCTGAAACATCTAAGGAAATTGATAAATCTGAACGCACGGACCAAATAAAACGTACAGAATCCACAAAGACTCAAAAAGAAGAACCCATACCAGATATCCCAATTTCACAAACTCCAATTCAACCACCTTTCCCCACTTTTCCTCCTCCAACTCCACCATCAACGATTCCTGTTCCACAACCACCTTCACCCATCCCACCACCAGCAAGGCCGCCCATTTCACCAACTCCAACACCAAGACCGCCGATGCAGCCAACTCCACCAGCACCAAGACCGCCGATGCAGTCAACTCCACCACCAAGACCGCCAATGCCTCAACCAGCAAGCAATCGTGCAATTTTACTTTTAACAGAGTTATATTATGACCTTGGAAATTTGCGAATTTTATATTTACAAGTAGCAACATATGCGCCTGATATTAATTCAGCAAATCAACTAAATACATATGCGAATGAAATTTTCATTTTAAGACAAACAATACTAGAAATTTATAGAACTTTAACAGGAAGAACTCTTCCACCAACTTCAAATATATATTTAACCCCTTTTCTAACAGGGGATTATTGTACAGATTTAGGAATTATCTATAATTTCACAAGCTCAATTTCAACTATAATTC
>CAZGXD010000200.1:0-1593 GCA_964529625.1 uncultured Muribaculaceae bacterium | reverse complement strand
ATTAATTCATCTTCATATAAAAGTGGTGAATTACAACCCTTACTTTTAACTACTCCGTATTTTCGATAATTATCACAACACCAATAAATTCTCTTTCCATTTTTAAGTTTATAATTTCCTCTTACATAAACCGAATTATCATGTGCGCAGTAAAATTTTGCCGAAAATGGATAACGTTTTGTATATACAGTACGGTCGTTGTTAGAATGTTTGGTGCCTCTTCTATTTAATATGTCATTTGCTTTATCCCATAATTCTTCTGAAACAATCGGCGGAACATTATCATAATCCTTATACATTACCCAATCTGACTTTGATAACTTCTTTCGTTTATTATTTCGATAATCAAGCTTAACTGTTTTACCCGCACAGTAATAACCCTTATATTTAGGATTCCTAATAATATTTCGGATATTCGAAGCATGTATCGGATTGCCTTTCGAATTAGTGTAATTATATTTTTCATATAATAAAATACTTAATTTCGTAGTTCCTATATTATCATAAACATAATGTTCAAATATTTTTTTAATTATATCCGCTTCAGACTCATCAATAACTAATTTACCTTTATTTTTTAAATAACCATATATATTATTAGAACCAGCTACTATACCTTTTTCAATGCTTCTTTGATAACCAAACTTTACCCTTTCTGATAGTTTCCTAACTTCTTCTTGGGCAATACTACTCATTATTGTAAGTCTTAATTCACTGTCAGGCATAAAAGTATTAATGTTATCACTTAGAAAATGTACACCTACATTATGATCAAGTAGATCTCTTGTATATTTAATACTATCTAAAGTGTTTCTTGAAAATCTTGAGATTTCTTTTGTAAGTATTAAGTCAAAAGCCCCTAGTCTGGCATCTTTTATCATATCAAGAAACCTTTCTCTTTTAGTTACTGTTGCACCAGATAAGCCTTCATCAACATAACCTGGAATGAACACCCAATTAGATTTTGATTTAATAAGGTCTTCAAAATACATTATTTGATTAGAGAGTGAATTTGCTTGTTCCTCGCGATCTGTAGATACACGTGCATAATAAGTAACCCTCAATGGTAAATCATATATACTTTTTCCTTGACTGAGTAAGATTCTTAAATTATGTATATCCACTTTTAAACACCTCCTATTATGTATTTTATCGTGCTTTTTATATTTTTACAATTCATTATTAAACCATCCGTTATTTTATTTTCTAAATTTTTATTTTTAAATTAAATGGCTTCCCGTTTTCTTCAATCTCTATTTCATTAATTTTTTTGTCTAATATCTTAACTGAACACATATACTCCTTTTTACCAATTTTTGAATTTTTATATAATTCTTTTAGTATAGCCAACTGAAATTCGAGTTTGGTACGACTAAGTGTTTCTTGCTTCATAAAAATTCCTCCAGTTATCTACTATGAATTTCAAGGCAAAAAAAGAACTGTTTAAATAAAGAACAGTTCGATTGCTTTGCAAAATATAGTTATTATAAATATTACCACCTCTAAATTTTAGTTTTAAATTTTTCTTTTTCATATAAAGAAAACTCTTTTTGATACATTGCTTGAAAATTGTTGATTATTTTAGAACTTTCT
>CAZGXD010000199.1:0-1614 GCA_964529625.1 uncultured Muribaculaceae bacterium | reverse complement strand
AATCTCAGTTATTCAGGATTAAATAACTACCTAAGAATGATTAAGGATAAGGCATTAATTAACGCTTTAAAAAATACTTTTTTATTTACAATAATATTAACTCCATCTAAATTAATAATTAGTTTTTTACTTGCAAATTGTATTAATAATGTACATTCTGAAAAATTAAAAAGTTTATACTCAGTAATATTATTTTTTCCAAGTATTACGTCACCAATAGCATATGCCTTTTTCTTTAAGCAATTATTTATTACTAATGGTTTTATTAATAAGTTTATTTTAATAGTTAATCCAAAAACTAAATTAATTAATTATTTATTGACGCCATTTGGTGCTAGAATAGCAATAATAATTGTATGTATTTGGGCATGGAGTGGATATTATACTATGTTTTTACTTTCAGCAATGCAAAGTATTGATCCATTTGTACTTAAAGTAGCAAAATTAGATGGATTAAATAATTTTCAAATTTTATATAAAATTAAACTTCCAATAATAAAACCTGTTATTTTATTTTGCTCTATTTTACTTTTTGGAAGTATATTTCAACTTTTTGTAGAAGTAATGATTATTTCAAAAGGGGGTCCTGAAGGTTCTACGGTTACTTTATCATATTATATATATACCCTTTGTTTTCAATATGTTCCTCAATTTGGATATGCAGCAAGTATTGCAATTTTAATATTTATAATTAGTGGAGTTGTCGCATTTTTTCAATTTAAGTTAGGGGAACATCGTTTATGAATATAAAAATTAAATGTTTTATAAATCATATAGTCATTTTTTTTGCTTGTGTATGTTCCATTTTTCCTTATTTACTAATAATTGTATCTTCATTTAATACATCGGTCAATATTAGAAAAGGTGCTATATTTACACATATATCTATACAAAATTGGAAAAATAATCTAAATACCTTATTTAAAAACCCAGTTTTTGTAAACTCATTAAAAAATACTTTTATTGTATCTATTGCTACGGTAGTCATAGGTGTATTTCTAGCTTCATTAGCAGGATATGCATTTGTTGTATATCGTAATAAATTTATGGATAAATTATTTGTGTTTTCTCTCTTTTTAATAATGATTCCAGCATCTGTTCTCGTTATTCCTTTATTTATCATTTTACGAAATTTTAATATGCTAGATTCTTTATTTTCAATAATTCTTGTCTCTTTGTCATTACCTTTTTTAATTTATTTATTTAGACAAAACACAAAACTTTTTCCATTTGAGCTTATTAAAGCAGCACGAATTGATGGATTAAATGAATTTACTATTTATTATAAAGTTTATCTTCCAAATTTAAAAGCTGCTTTTATTACAGCATCATTAATAACATTTATTAATACATGGAATGGTTTGTTATATCCTTTAGTAATTATTCAATCACAAAAAAACATGACTTTACCTATTTATATAAATAGTATAGGAACAAGTTATACATCCGATTATGGAGCGTTTATGATTTCATTGTTAATATCAACCATTCCCATACTTTTTGTTTTTATATTAGCTCAAAAACATTTTAAGGTGGGTATGAAAACTATGTAAATATTATTAGTCTTATATTAATTATTATTATAGATTAGTATGTTTTAAACATACTAGGGAA
>CAZGXD010000198.1:0-1634 GCA_964529625.1 uncultured Muribaculaceae bacterium | reverse complement strand
TCACACTCATTAACAATTTTATAAGTAATATTAGCCTCATTTTCAATATTAATTTTAATCATTTTTAAAGGGTTAATCTTTTTACCAGTTTTACTATCAACTAATTCCTCAATTAATTCTTTATTATTTATTAAAGTTTGAATAGGAATACAATATACATCCCCCTTAGTTTTAGGATAATCATTATTATTTTTTGCTATATATGCCTCTGAAGAACTAAAAATCATTTTTTTTGTGGCTTCATCTATATCGTCGGTTGTTTTTATAATTTGTGAAATAATTGAAGGAATAACTAATAGAAATAATAATCCTAAAATTAAAATTGCTCCTAACATTTCTATTAATGTAAATCCTTGTCTTTTTTCTAACATAACACACCTACCTTTTATGTATTCATTATACCTTTTCTTAATAAAAAAGACAACTATTCAGTTGTTGCTTTTTCTTGTTTTACACTTTCTTCTTTTCCTTTATAAGTTCCACATTCCCTACATACTCGATGAGGTTTTATTAACGCCCCACATTGTTTACATTTAGTAAGGTTAACATCACTAATTTTATAATGAGTTCGACGTAGCCTTTTTCTTGTTTTACTTACTCTTCTAAATGGTACTGCCATTTTAACACCTCTTTCTTATATTTTTATATAAAATAATTTATATTTCTTCTTTCACCTATATAATTATAAGCCTTTTTTATAAAAATAGCAATTAAGATTTAAAATTATTCAAGATAATGATAAAATAAAAGTGGTGATAATAATGAAGAGTGTTGGTATAATTTGTGAATATAATCCTTTTCACTATGGGCATTTATATCATCTTAATAAAATAAAGGAACAATTTCCTAATCATGTCATTATTTTAATCATGAGTAGCACTTTTATGCAACGGGGTGAAACTAGTCTTTTAAATAAATGGACTAAAACAGAATTAGCCCTTAAATATGGGATTGATTTAGTAATCGAATTGCCTTTTGTTTTTGCTAGTCAAAGTGCCGATATATTTGCTAGGGGTAGTATTCAATTATTAAATCATCTTAAGGTTGAAACCTTTGTTTTTGGAAGTGAAACTAATGATTTAGAATTATTAGGGGAAGTTTGTGATTTAAGTTTTTCTGGTGATTACCATAAATTAATTAAGAAACATTTAAATAAGGGTTATAGTTACCCTAAAGCTAGTGCTAATACGACTGATTTATTAATTGGAAAAACAATTGAAGAACCAAATGATATTTTGGCGATTAGTTATCTTAAAGAAATTAAAAGACTTAACAGTAAAGTTAAACCAATTTGTATTAGGCGAAATAATGAGTTTATGAGTGCTAGTGAAATCAGAAATTTATTAAGAAATAAAAAGGAAATTAAAGAATTTATTCCTGATCTTACCTATTCTTATTTAAATAATAATTTACATTTTATTGATGATTATTTCCCCTTTTTAAAATATAAAATATTGACTGAATTAAATAATCTTCATCTTTATCATATGGTTGATGAGGGAATTGAAAACAGAATTAAAAAGTATATTATTGATTCTAATTCTTTAGAAGAATTAATTTTTAACATTAAAACTAAAAGGTATACTTATAATAAAATAGCAAGGATGTTAACCCATATTTTATGCGACTTTACT
>CAZGXD010000197.1:0-1639 GCA_964529625.1 uncultured Muribaculaceae bacterium | reverse complement strand
CAAAATATATTTAAAAGCTTTTTGTTGTTGATCCATAAACTTACCAATCTTTGATTCTTCTTTAACTTCATCATATTCACGCATATGACTTATTTTTTTATATAAATTTAAAATATCTTTTTGAATTGTTTTTTCCAATTCTTGAAACTTATATCCCCCAATTGTATATCCAACATCAGAAATCACATAATCATAAGAAGTTTTATAAATTACTTCTTTTCTGTTTTCTAAAGTATCAAATGATGGTCGATTTAAATACTCTTCATATAATTTTGCAAATTCTTCAAATAATAAATAAACCGTAAATTGATCTTTAATTTTATCTTTTACTCTTAAATATCTAAAAACGACTGCTTCTCGTTCTGAAATATATTCTTTTAATAAGTATTCATTATTTTCAATTGGTACTTCTTGTTTTTCCCCATGTTTTACTTGTAATTTTCCATCTTTATCAAAAGTATAAATTTCCAAATTATCTCCTTGAACTGTTATTTTATCATCATAATAATCAAATGTATATTGTTCGACTTCTTTTGTATCAGTAAAACTTTGCTCATATTTTGGTTTTGGAAACTGATCAATAAATTCTTCCTTTTTATTTTTTTCATATTTATTTAAATAATGAGTTGTCCCAGTCATTAACACTACTCCACTTAAAGCACCACAAGCATACATTTTTAAGTTTTTTTTAGTTTTTCTTTTCATAGTTCCCCTACTTCCGCAAACTATGGTATCACATTACGCACTATTTGTCAAAAAAAAAGCAAAGTTTTTTGCTTTCTAAATGAGTTTTTATTCTTTAAGTTCTCTAATTTCTGCTAATTTCTCTGGTGTCCCTATATCAATAAATTTACCATTAAATTCCACATAGCCAACTCGTTTAGTCTCATCATTTAATAATCTTTTAATTACTTCCCAAAATTCAAATAATTCACGATTTTCTTCATCTAGTACTTCTTTATTAACAGCATAGACACCAGCATTTATCCAGCCTTCACCAGCTCGACCTGTTTTTTCTTTAATTTCTAATACTTTATCATCATCTTTATAAACTTCACCATATTGGCCAACATTATCTACTAACGTAACCCCCATCGTAACATCGTTTTTAATCGGTCTTTCTTTTAAATGTTCTTTCACTAAATTACTTATGTCACCATCAATAAAAACATCTCCATTAACTACTAAGGCTTGGTCTAAATTAGCTTGTTCAATCACGTATTTAGCCCCGCCACCACTACCAAATCTTTTTGGTTCAACTACAATTCTAATTGGTTTTTCTAAATTTAATTGTTTGTTTAATCGATTTATAAATTCTTCTATTATTTCTGCTTTATATCCGGCACTAATAATAAATTCATCTAATCCATTATCAAGTAATTGCATTATTAAATGTTCCAAATAAGGTTTTCCTGCAACTTCAACCATCGGTTTAGGAATATTTTTAGTAACTTCTCCTAATCTTTCGCCCTTACCTCCGGCCATTATTATAACTGGTATTTTCATTATATCTTCCTTCCTATATTTTTAAAACATATATATTATACCATTTTACCCCTTTATATGCAAACATCATGGCTTTTTGATAAAAAAAACGTTTAAATTATAAACGATACTTTAACCATTTTTATGATTATTT
>CAZGXD010000196.1:0-1643 GCA_964529625.1 uncultured Muribaculaceae bacterium | reverse complement strand
CTATGATAATGTCTTAAGTGTTATTCTAGGAAAATGTCCCAAAATAATATATAATATGTCACTGAGGTGACAATAATGAGAAAGGTAATTTTAAAAATGAATGAACAAGAAAAATATAATGTAATTAAAGAACTAGTTGATCACAATGGTAATAAAAAAAGGGCAGCTTTAAAGCTTGGTGTATCTATCAGACAAATAAATCGTCTAATTATTATTTATAAGGAGAAAGGCAAATCTGGTTTTCAACATGGTAACCACAATAAAATACCCGCAAACACTTTAGATAAGTCAATCTCCAATGATATTATACTACTTTATAAAAATAAATACTATGATTTTAACTTTAATCATTTTAAAGATTTTCTAGAGGATTATGAAAATATTAAAGTATCTTATAAATTTATATATCAAACTTTAACTAAAAATAATATACTTTCACCTAAAGCAAGAAGGAAAACAAGGAAAGAACATAAAAAAAGGCAATTACTTAAAGAACAAAAACTTAATAATAAAACAGAAGAAGAAATTGAAATAATAGTTAATCATGAAATTGATTTAGAAGATGCCCATCCAAGAAGGGAAAAGCCTAAAAATTTTGGAGAAATTATTGAAATGGATGGTTCAATACATCTATGGTTTGGAGATAGAAAAGCAACCCTTCATTTAGCTGTAGATAGAGCTACAAATACTATTGTAGGTGGTTATTTTGATTATCAAGAAACACTTAATGGATATTATAATATTTTTAAACAAATATTAAATAACTATGGCATTCCTTATAAATTTATAACTGATAATAGAACGGTATTCAATTATAATAAAATTAATCCTAATAAAAGAACAGATGAAAAAGATGTTTTAACTCAATTTGGTTATGCTTGTAAGCAATTAGGGGTTGAACTAGAAACTACAAGTGTTGCACAAGCGAAAGGATTAGTTGAACGAGATAATGGAACCTTTCAAGGTAGATTAGTAAATGAATTTAGATTGTTTGGAATTACAACAATTGAAAAAGCAAATGAGTATCTTAACAATACCTTTATTCCTTATTTTAATAATAGATTTGCAATGAGATATAAAGATTTTCCATCAGTTTTTGAAAAATCACCATCTTTAGAAAAAATAAATTACACTCTTGCTATCCTAACAATTAGGAAAATAGATAATGGTAATTCAATTAAATTTAAAAATAAATTTTATCAACCATATTTAAATAATAAAATGAAATGTTTTATGTCTAAAACCGAATGTTTAGTAATTGAAGCATTTGATAAAAATTTAATGGTTTCTATAGATAATAACATATATGAATTACGAGAATTATCAAGAAACGAAAAATTTTCTAAAGAATTTGATGTTATTAATGAAATTAAACCTAAAAAGAAATATATACCTCCAATGTCTCATCCATGGAAAGCAGAAAGTTTTAAAAAACAAATGGAAAAGGCACATAATAATAAGATTTATGCTTAATCTAAAAAAGAAAAGTTCTTTGGTTCTTTCTTTCAAGAAAGAACATAACAACACTTCCTGATTTCTTTGATTACTTTCTTTTTCATAAAAGAAAGTAATGCCTGCACGGCGAGTGCATAAAATCCGTTTATGTTTGAGTTTTTTTGGGACATTTTCCCAAACTATTGACA
>CAZGXD010000195.1:0-1646 GCA_964529625.1 uncultured Muribaculaceae bacterium | reverse complement strand
TTTTTAGACATTATATAATTATCCAAACTTCATTTAAGATTAATTATATCAAGCTTAACTTAATAAATCTGCAGAATGTTTTTTTATAAGTTATTAAATTAATTTATAAATACTTTTAACCCTTCTTCGATTATTTCTTTATTATTTATGACTATTAAAAAATTAGAGTTGTATATTTCTAAACCACAACTTTCTAAAATTAACAAATAAATACATGATTTTAAAATTTGATTTACTAACGTAATTTCATTATAATCAAATTTAATATTTTTTATTTCTCCATGAACATAAAAAGTTCTAGTATCCTTAATTTTAGTTATAAACTTATTGAATTTTTCTGTTGGTGTTAGCTTCATTTTATTATAAAAAATAAACTCAACCTTTTCCTTCAAATTTAATTTATTTGTCTGGCTTTTAAAAACACTGTTATTAAGTAATAATTCAATACAATTTACTAATGATGTAAATTTCAAAACAGAATTTAATTCATTATAAATATATTCATAAAATACATCAATAACTACTTTAATATGTTCATCATTAAAATATTTTGGCAAAATTTTTGTATGAGATTATCATCGAGTGATGTTATTGATGGTGTGATTTCCTTACACTTCTGTAAGTTTTTCATGTAAGGTAAGAACATTTCAATCTTCTTAGATTTAGAATCTAATATAGAAATACCAATTAAACTTAATTTGTGCCCAATAATAAATCCAAAACAATTTTCTGTTTGCCTAATATATTCAAACATTTTATCGATATCTATTTCTTTTTTAAAATCATAGATTAACATATATGGACTTCTGATTATTAAATCTTTATAAACCGTTCTATTAAAATTATGGCACTGAGAGACTGATATTTTCAAGCTAGAATTTTCATATAATTTTGTTGCATAAGAATTAATATATACACTTTTTTTAGTAACATCAAATTTGTAAGGTTCTTCTATATAAATTGAATCTATTTCTCGAAAGTGAATTTTAAAAGATTTTATTTTTAGTCTACTTGGAATATGCCAGTCTGTTAAAACAAACGAGCTTTTGTATGATAAAATAATTGTTTTATCATTTAGACTAGTATGTATTGAATTAATTAAATTATTTGCAATTAGTGTTATCTTTTCATGAAAATTAATATATGTATGAATATATTCAATATGTCCCATAGATGCAAAAGTTTCATAATCAATTATTGGTACTTCTAAACTTATTTTATAATGAAATCCCTCAATAGTAAGTTTGCAGTTATATTCTCTTGTTTTATTATCTATTACAATTTTAGCTATCATAATACCACCACTTATAAATATTATAACATTTATTTATGGCTTTAATAAAGTTCTTAATATATAAAACATAACATCTACAACAATACTATTGCCTGCTTGTTTATATAAATTTGTTTTTGAACTAACCTTACTCGCTTTAAAATAGTCATCTTTAGAAAACCCCATTAATAAAAATGATTCAATCGGAGTTAATGACCTAACCCGCAAACCTCTTTTTGTTGATATGACTATTTTTGAAGCATCTGGTATTGAACTTGAAGTTAAAGTATTTATCGTACCATTTTCACTAAATAACCTCTTGGATTGATTAAAACTTGTTGATGTGTCTACCCCACATACACCACCTAGCATA
>CAZGXD010000194.1:0-1655 GCA_964529625.1 uncultured Muribaculaceae bacterium | reverse complement strand
ATAGACAAATTGTTTATAAAAAATTTCCAATCTTATTTTTTTGATAATTCCTTTCATATTAATTTTATATTGTTTTAAATCTTCACTTAAAATTACAGCCGATAGAATCGCATAATATATGCCCTCACCTGTAATTGGAGAAATTAGTCCGGCAGCATCACCAATAAATTTTATATTTTTATCAAACTCAATAAATATATCATCGCCAGTAGGTAAAAAGGCTCCCCTTTTATTATCAATATTAATATTAAGTTGATTTAAATAACATTTATATTCTGTCTCTAAACTTGTCTTCCCAATTACATTACCTAATCCTATTAGAACATTTTTAGTATTTGGTATTACCCATCCATAACTTTTAAATTTATCAAAAAAATGTATTTGTAGTTCTTTAAATATCCTTTCTTCCTTTTTGCTTTCTAAAGCAAAATTCATTTTTTGATTTTTAGTAGTTAAATCTTTTCTAACTTTACTAAAAACACCATCAGCACCAATTAAATATTCATACTGCATTTTTTTAGCATTAACTATTAATTCCTTTTTATTTGTATCTAGACTTGAATAATTAGAACCCCCTAATACTTCACCATCTAATTTTAAATACTCTTTTAAAACAAAATCATCTAATTCCTTTCTAAATATTGTATAAAATTTTACATTATTAATAACTGTTTTTTTATTATTACATATAATATTAGCTTTTTCAAATTTAATAAACTTTAACAAATTTATTTCTTCCCCATAAATAGATTTTAATAATTCATAAGATTTTTCAGTTAATAATCCACCACATAATTTACTTTTTTTAATTATGTCATCCTTTTCAATTATTAAAACCTTTTTGTTTTGTTTTCGAAATAAAAACCCTAAAATGCAACCTGATAAACCTGCTCCAACTATGATTACATCATATTTTTTCATTGATAACGCAACCCCTTCTATTTATTTAAAACATAATTTTTTTTATTTGATTTATTTATGTTATACTAATTATTTTTTTTTATAAAACCTTTCTTATAAATTTATTAATAACTTTTTAATAAAACTAAAGCCTGTTTAATTCATCTAAAAAAGCTTTTCTACTTTTATATTTTTCTTTCCATTCATTTGTTAAATTTAAAACAAATTTATTTCCATCTTCTAATCCTTTAATTGTTTTTAATATAGATACTATTTCTCTATAAAAATTTCGTGTCGAAGATTTTTCTACCATTTTATTTAATTCAATTTCATAAATTTTAAGAAGTTCCTTTGAATATTTATCTTTAAGGATATCTTGATTCCTAAGGGCTACATTAATATTATTTTTTTCCTTTATAAGTTTAAATAATCGATCATGTAAACCCTCTAATACATATACATTTTCTAAAGAATAAAATAATGAATATTCTTTAAATATCTTTTCCCTTTTCTTTTCCCATTCACTTTTAGAATATAACTTTTTTAATTCTTTATAAAATGCTAAATCAGAAGTCCCTACATTAATTACTATTTTATATAGAGTCTCTTTATATAAATCATCTTGATTTGTTAATTTATATATTTCTTTTAATTTAATCATATAATTTTTATTAAAAAGAGATGATTCTAAATTGTTGTTTTGGAATTCATTAATTAATTTTATTGCTTTATTATAATCTTTATTTTTAATACAT
>CAZGXD010000193.1:0-1655 GCA_964529625.1 uncultured Muribaculaceae bacterium | reverse complement strand
ATTAAGATTAAAAATTTGCAAATTAGAAAAATATGATTCAATGATAGAAAAGGTTTTGTTTGAAGAAAATATTGATTCTCAAGTTATTACAAATTTAATAAAATCAGTAAATAATAACTTACCTTTAATGCAAAAGTATTTATCAGTAAAAGGTAAGGCTTTAGGTTATTCTGAACCTCATTTATATGATTATTCAGTTCCTTTTGATAATAATTTAAAATGGGAATATTCCTTAGAAGATGGGATTAAAATAATTAAAAAGGCTTTACAATGTTTGGGAGATAAATATATAAATATAATCGATGAATTATTAGAAAACGGATATGTTGATGCTCTTTTAGACGAAAAAAAACATCAAACGATAACTTTTAGTTGGGGATGCTATTCCTTTTTAAATTATAAAGATTCATATTCAGATTTAAGAAGACTAATTCATGAGTTTGGTCATATTACTAATGCTTATTTATCTAAAAAAGATCAACCATATATATATGAAGATAGTACTGTTTTTGTTGGTGAAGTTGCCTCATTAGTAAATGAAATCTTATTAAATAAATATTTATTTGAAACAGCTACTAATGATGATGAAAAATTATATTATTTAAGTGTTGGGATAGAAAATTTTATTACTCAAGTATTTAAACAAACAATGGATACGGAATTTGAAAATGATTTATATTATAATAGCAATCAAGGGGTAGAATTAGATGTTAGTTTATTAAATGAAAAATATTTTTCTTTAAAGAAAAAATATTATGGAAAAGAACCTATTTATGATGAATGTTCTAAAATAGAGTGGACTAGGTTAGGCCATCTATATCGATGGAGTTACTATGTTTATCAATATGCAACTGGATATATTATGGCTAGTTATATAGTAAATGGTTTGGTTTATGAAAAAACAATAACGACTGAACAATATTTAAAATTTTTAGCTAGTGGTAGTAGTGATTATGCTTTGAATTTATTAAAAGAAATAGGAATTGATTTAACTGATGAGGAAATAATTAATAAAGGATTTAAAGGGCTAGAAAGCGAACTAGAAAACCTTTCTCAAATTTTAAGTAAAAAAAGGTAAAGAGAGATTTAAAAGAATTGCATATTCTTTAAAAATTTTATATAATTAATAAGAAAGGTAGGGAAACAATGAAAAAAGGATTATTAATGGTTATGACTTTTGTTTTAATTGTTATTACTGGTTGTGTTAAAGTAGAAGAACAAGGAAATTATAAAGTGGGGACTTATTTTGGTAGTTTTGTTGATAACGGCAGTGTTGCAACAGCGGTTGTTTATGTTGATGATAATGGGTATATTAAATCAGTGTATTTAGATACAACTTATGAGAAAGATGAGATTTTAACAACCAAGAAAACTCTAGGGGAAGAATATGGAATGAAAGCCGCATCACCAATTTCTAAGGAATGGTTTGAACAAGTTGGGATATTAGAAAATAAAATAATAACTGAACAAGGTCTTGATTGGATTAAATGGACTGATGAAGATAAAACAGAAACTGATTCAGTAAGTGGGGTAACTATGAAGATTAATGCTTTATATAAAGCCGTTGATGGAGCATTAAAACAAGCAAAATAGGGAAAATAAATTATTTCCTTTTTTTTTAGAAGTCTTTATTATAATTTTAGTTCGTGATATAA
>CAZGXD010000192.1:1261-1682 GCA_964529625.1 uncultured Muribaculaceae bacterium | reverse complement strand
AGTATTCTTTTTTACCACAACCAACTAATATTAACATTAAAATACTAATTATTAAGATTCCTTTATTTTTTTTCATATTTATATTCTCCTTTCTATCTCTTTAAAGTATTTCGATAGATTTATCAATTATTTGTTTATAATTACACTGGCATAAAACCTCTAGGATGAATAATAAATCCTACTGCCCAACCATTATTATCTTTATCTAAAATTATTGAATATGGATAATAAGTAGTATTAAATAAGACTCTTTTACTATTTTCTGATTTTAAAATAGTCTTTTGAATTATTTCCAAATCAATTAACATATCTTCCCAACCCTCAACTTCTTCATACTCATTTATATATTCTTGATAACTCAAGATAATATCGTTACCATAATAATCATATATCCATAGATTATTATTTATATCTAAACAAA
>CAZGXD010000192.1:0-1251 GCA_964529625.1 uncultured Muribaculaceae bacterium | reverse complement strand
TTTTCCCCCCAAAATCCAAATTATACAAATATCCATTATTAGTTAACACAAGATCCATTGTCATATCTATAGCAATACCTTCAATTTCAAATTCCTCCATTACTAATTCATAAGTACTAGTATTGCAAAATATATTATATACTTTCCCCATACTAGTTAAGATAACTACTTTTTCAGAACCCTTAATAATAGCCTTTTCTATTTTATCTCCAATTTCTAAATTTCCTATTTTTGTATATGTTATTTCTTCATTTAAACCTGGACCTTGACTCGCCTGCCAAATCTCATTATTTTCATTCGCTACTATCATTCCCTTATAATAATAGAAACCATCAGTCTCTAAAATTTTATTTATTTTCCCAATTTCACTATTATTTATTTCACCTATAAATTGTTTGATTTCCCAATCAAGACTAGCACTTACTAATTTTCCCGCCATATCTATATATAAATCTTTTGAATATATATCTAATATTTCTCCATTTATTAGATACGGATTACCACTAATTAGAGGAAGTTCTACTTCTTCATTAGAAATTATTCTTTTATCCCAATTATCCCAACAATCAATATATATCAAGTTTCCTGACTCAGTCTTTGCTATAGCATATAACCATTCCTGATATAAATCTATTATATTTTCATCAATCCCTTCAAATTTTGTTAAGGGATATCCATCACTTTCATCCCAAGTATCCCATTCAATATTTTCCCAATCTATAAAATATAATTCCTTATCTAATAATATTAATTCTAGCACTACTGTCCCATCAGTTTGATTTGTAGGATTATCTATTAAGATACATTTTTCTTCCCAAACATCAAAATAATATAGTTGTCCATCAATTAAACTTTTAACATATTCTCCACCTATTACCTCCCACTTTCCATCAATTGGATAATTTTTTTCTTCTTCTAAACTTGTTACATATATTATATTTTCTAAATCAATATAACCACCATAAAAAATACTATTAACTCCACTATAAGACATTGCTACTTCTATATTATCATCCCAAAGATTAATAATATTAACTGTATTATCTAAATATTGAACCAAATAATAATAGTTATCAAAGGTACCTTTTATATCAACTATTTCTTTTTCTAAAGTTGCTAGTTTATCATAATTCATATTGTCCCAATTATACCTATATAAATTATTACCTAAAAAGGCAAAAAGAAGATCATCTGAAAAATTAATTGTTTCTTGTCCAATGTTTCTAACTTTTAGTTTTTGTCCTACGTAAT
>CAZGXD010000191.1:0-1684 GCA_964529625.1 uncultured Muribaculaceae bacterium | reverse complement strand
TTTGTAGTTTTATTTTAAATTCATTTTATATATTATACTAAAATATTCTTTAATATATCTTTTTAAGGAACCAATTGTATATGGTTCTTTTTCTTCTGGTATAAAAAATAAATTTTCGTTTACATGATAATCATCATAATGTAACACTAATAAATTATATCCATATTTAGTAAATACTATCTTGTGTGGACTAATAGCCTGTATATTTACTTTATCAAACTCTACAATATAACCATAATAGTACGTAACTTTTATTTTATAATTCTTTGCAAATTTATTTAATTCTTCAATATTATCTTTAGCAAAGTGTATTTTCTCTAATTTAATTGCAATATTGTTCACCTCCAATCGAAACAAACAATACTGCAATTTCTTAATTAAGTCCAGTAAAAAAGATGAGAATAATCTCATCATATTAAATATTTATTGATAGTTACCCAAATCAACTGTTTTCCACATAAAGCATCCGCCTTTTCCAACTGGATGAAATAATGAGTCCAATAAAATTGAATAATAATCATACTTAACTTGTCCATCCTGAATATAGGTATATATAATATCAGGTATTTTTGTGATTCCTTCATTTACATACTTGTCTTTATTATCCCTAAAATCTGCAAATGTCACATCATAATAATCGGTCTCAAATCCATTATACTCATTTGTTTTTTTCCATGAGTCAAATCTCTTTTCATATTGTTCTTCTACCAACGATTTATAAGTAATACCTACTTTTTCTAATAGTTCATTCTCTGAAACAATTTTATTATTAGCTAAATCTATATTAGTTACTGCCATTTTAGTACCACAAGTACCCATTTCGTCTGTTTCTTCAATAGTATATATAATTGATAAAATACTACCATTAATGAAATATTTTAATTTATATTCAGCATTAAATACTTCACTATCTGATACATGAATACTATTGATAACATCATCTTGTTGTTCATAAAAATCTTTTGTAACATTATCATCTAAATTTTTTAATTTAACTTTTTTTGTTGAAACTTTAGAATTAAAAACAACATCTTCTAAGACAATATAATCATCAGCATTATATTCTTTTTGTTCTAACTTGTTATCCTCATTAACATTATTATCTTTTTCCTTATCCACATTAAAACTAATTGTTCCTGTAGCAAACAAAACACATAATGCTGATAATATAACAATGATTACAATTAGTAATGTTATTACTCCTTTATTATTTTTTTGATTCTCCACTTTTTATTCACTCCTTCCATCATAATTATAACATTAAAACATAGTGTTTAAACATTAAATTGTATGATTGTTGAAGTTTTGTACTATTTATTGTATTTTTATTTGCAATTTATTTTAAATCTTTTGTTGACTAATTGTATGTTTATATATAGATTTATATGAAATGCATTGAAAACAAAGAAATTTAATTTTTTTAACTATTCTTGTTCTAAAATTATAATTACATATTTACTTGCTTGCATTAAAAAAGAATATTTTTTAAATGATTTATTGTTTTAAATCGTTGGGTTCCTTGCATTTGGAGTTAAAAAGTGTTTTGGGAGGTTCCCCTCATTTGCTCCATTTATTTAAATCAAAGACTTAAAAGGTCTTTTTTTTGTTTTCTAAATATATATGTAAACCTGATTGTTGATATATTAAATGTGTTCTAGAGCATAGACAATATAATTAGATGGGA
>CAZGXD010000190.1:0-1688 GCA_964529625.1 uncultured Muribaculaceae bacterium | reverse complement strand
ATCAGTATTTTTAACAAAATTATAAAATGTATTAGATTTTAAATTTAATAATTTCATTGCCTCCTTAGTTTTGATTTCTTTGTTTTTCCATTTTGAAATTACTTCATTAAAATTATCTGGCTTTTTTATTTTAGGTCTTCCAAATTTAATACCATTTTCCATTGCATTTTTTATACCTTCTTTTTGTCTTTGCTTTATAAATGTTCTTTCTTGCTCTGCAACATATGATAATAGACCCAAAACTATATCATTAATAACTGTTCCTAATAATTCTTTATTTTTATCAGTATCAATAATTGGCAAATCAATAACTTTAATATCTGCTTTTATATTTTTAGTAATATCTCTCCATTCTTCAATAATTAAATTATAATTTCTTCCCAATCTATCAATAGACTTTATAACTAAAATATCGTTTTCTCTTAAAGCATTTTTTAATATTTGATATTGGTTTCTATTAAAATCTTTTCCACTTTCTTTATCAACAAATATAAATCTTTCATCAACACCATTTTCAATTAATGTTCTTATTTGTCTATCTTCATTTTGGTCTCTACTCGAAACCCTTGCATTCCCATAAATTCTATTATTCATTATGGACCCTCCTTACCATAAATAAATATTATATTCGAATTGTCATTATCTCAAGGGTTATTTGTAAAAGTCTAAATACTTAATAAATATTTGAAAAGTAAAAAAGGGACTTTTTCCAATAAAAAAAGACCTAAAACATTATGGTTTTAAAGTCTTTGTAAAAGTACACATTTATAAAAGATTAATTTTTCTTTTTACGACTAACAACTTCAACTTTATCTTGAACATTAAGTAATTTAATAACATTTTGCATTCCACTCTTAACTGAATTTGAATTATCAAAATCTACTTTTTTTAAGATTTCCGTTATTTGTTTACTAACAATTGAAATATTTTTATGGTCTTTTATAATCCTATTAACTTCAATAATATCTTCTTTGTTATATGTCATTAGATATAATGCATAATCAATTGACAACATACATTCAAGAAAATTGTTATTACAGTAATATTTTTCCTCATAAATTTTTAAATGCTTCTTTACATTATTTAATCGTTCTTCTATTACTTCCTTATTTCCAAAACCCCATTTTTTTAATGTTCTTTCTACGGGTATATCATAAAAAGTAGCATTTAATGCAATTGCAAAATTTTCAACTGCTTCAGAATCTTTAAATTTTTCCAAAGGAATAATATCTGGAATACCTTTTTTAATTTGTTTTAAATGTAAGCATTCATGCAAAAAATTATGATCAATCGCATTTTGTGATTTAATTTCACTTGCAACCCAAATTTTGTATACGTCACCAAAATCACCACAAAGTCCATATGCTTTAATTTCATTTATCGAACATATAAAAAATTTAATAGGTTTATTTAGTTCTTTTAATATTTGCTCATACCTTAGATACGCTTTTGAACTTAAATAATTTTTAATTAACATATTTATTACTATCCAATTCCTTATTAATAATCAAATAAATTATTTATTTTTCAAATTTTTTTATTAGTTCAACTAACTTATCTCTATCCCACAACAATACATTGTTTTTTTCTGCCAACTCAATAGCACCTTTTGTAAAGTAGTTATTAGTTAATACAACTGCAACATGACTTTGTTTCATAGATTTACTTGCTATAACTTCTTGTACTGC
>CAZGXD010000189.1:0-1697 GCA_964529625.1 uncultured Muribaculaceae bacterium | reverse complement strand
ATGCGATGAACAAATAATTAAAACATCCTTTTTTAAATCATTTAATAACTTGAAAATTTCTTTTTTATTTTGCTTATCTAAGGCAGATGCAGGTTCATCAAGAATTATAATTTTTTTCTTTTTTAGTAATGCTTGAATTAATGATAATTTTTGTTTTTCCCCACCAGATAATTGACTTGGATACACATTGATTTTTTCTGTTAATGAAAATTTCTTTAACAATTCAGATATCTCAAATTCTTCATTGGAACATAACCTAATATTATCATTTACCGTAAGATAGTCAATAAAGTAATTTTCTTGAGTTAAATACGCTATATAGTTTCCAATATAATCTTTATCAATACATTTATTATACTTTTTATTATTAAAATAACAACTTCCATCATTAAAAGAAATTAATCCACAAATTATATTAAGAAGAGTTGTTTTTCCACTTCCAGACTCTCCAAATAAAACATAGAAACCATTTTTTTTAAAAACATAAGAAAAGTCATCGATAATGTATCCTGTACTTTCATATTTTTTTCTCAAGTTTTTAATACATATTAAATTATTCATTTAGTTTAATAATCCTTTTCATCACATTTAATAACATTTTTAACGATTCATCATAGACACTACAATTAGATATATCAAAATCTTGATTTAGAATTATAAATTCCTCAATTTTAGTTATTTTATTATCCAAATTTTGCTGGGTAATACTTGCACCTTCATTAGCGACTAAATCTGATAAATAAGTACCATCATCATAAATTATTTCTATATTTACCTTAATAACATTTCCATATTCAACATAATATCCAACTTGAAATGTATACCCATTATCCGAAACAGATGATAAAATTGATACAAATGGTAAATTTATATACTTTCCTAAAGATATTGGTTTTTTATCATACGCCATATTAAACATATTAATTAAGGTTTCTTTTTTTATTTTTTGTAATTCCAATTCTATTAAATCTTTAATACTGATTTTTTTTGAAAATTTCTTTTCGTTAAAAAACTTATTAATAGTTTTTATTTCATCCCTATAAACTGTTGAAACTGACAAAGAAGGATAAGGAGCCTCAACTTTATCAATCTCTTTATTATTATTATCATAAATAGGTATATAATGGTCATCTAGATTTTTATATTTTAAATTTATACCATCAAAAGTATAAGCAACTGTGTTATCAAATTTATAATTTTCATCAACAGACTTTTTTTCTTTATCCTTTTTAGGCAACTCAATACAAAAATAATTAAACCATTGATCCGTGCCTTCTTCAACTACACATTTTGAAACAAAAGCAGGAGATTCAACATTTTTAACCTTTTTTAATTGCTTATAATTACCACATCCTATTATTGTAACTAACATACCACTAAAAATTACAAATAGAAATACTTTCTTCAATCCAACATTTACCTCCTTTAAAAGAATAAATATATATCCTTTTAAAACAAAACAAAGGCATAATTTCATAAATAACTATGACTAAATTCAAATAGTTAAATTATTAATACTGCCTTTACATATTATTAAGTTTTTTGCTATTTAAAATTTATCATATTTTGCTAGATTTGTCAATTTAAAAGACATTTTTTAATCATTGTAAATCACTATTTACAGTCAACCCTAAAAATAAATAAAAAAGAGGCTATATGTTTTCCTCTTTATTTTCTTTCAACCAATTTTTTCCTTC
>CAZGXD010000188.1:0-1699 GCA_964529625.1 uncultured Muribaculaceae bacterium | reverse complement strand
ACTAGTGACAATTTGTTACGCTTTCATTCCTAATTTTTTAACCTATGTTTTAATATACTCTAATAACTTTTGCCATCTTTACTTTCTGATAAAATACTAACTATATCTTATTACACTAATATTATATTTTTCTGTTTCTTTATCTCTATCCCATACCATTCTTATTGTTCCATTATTATCTCTTTTCTTTTGAGTTATTTCCAATTTACAATCTATAGTTGGTATCATTTTTACAAATGAACCTAGTGATATAGAGTGCAAATTATTTTCCATTCTTGTAATTAATGGAGTTGCAACTGCTACAACAAACAGTAAATAAAAAAACTGATATTTTAATTATTATCTCAGTTTTAATTATATAAATATATATCTTAAAGGGTTTTAACATATCAATAAATAGTTAATTATTCTTATAAATTATCGTTTATTCCATTTATCAAGATCTACTATAATCATATAGCCACGTCCAGGAGTATCTGGATTGACATCTTCTATTCCATCATCCATCCAACCAACTTCTACTGTCATCGTTGTATCTCTAACAAAAAATTCTTCATAATTTGCAAAGGTAAATTTTGAATCAATTTCAAAACCTAAATTTTGAAGTTCAGTTGTAAAAAATTCAATAATTTCATTCGCACTAGCAGTTGTATTATAAAGCCACATCCAATTAGTTCCTTCAGTCGCCCAAGTCTCTGTGTCAGACCACAGAATCGCATCAGGGTAGACTGGAAGATTATCTGGCACGGCTTTCTGAGGTACAAAATCATGTTTTGGTTGGTTTTCTTTCTCTATAACTTTATTCTCATTATCACTATTTGAATTACCTTTTGTGGAATCATTCAACTTATTATTACCACCACATCCAGTTAACATAAAAATTAACATAATACTCATTATTATAACAATCTTTTTTTTCATAATAGTCTCCCCTTTCATTTGTTTTTTTAAGTATATCATATTATGCTTATAATGTAAAAAAAGTTAAATTAGAAAAGGCTAAGATTTTAATTATCTTAGTCTGTTAAATATAAATATTAGTTTTTTATTTATCCTTATATTTGAATTTCTTATCTAGACTTAATCTACAACATCTATTGTAATACCGAATAACATTTGATACAATTTATACAAGTAATGGAGGAATATATATGACCCAAAAAAGAAAAATAACTTTGATAATATTAGGAATTATCGTAGTATCTTGTCTAGCATTCATAATACATTCTAAATTAGCAAGTCGGAATTCTGAAAAAGCAATAAATACAATAAAAAAAGAAAATATAAAAAAAACCTCTGTTAATATACCTATTAACTTTGAAGCGGCTTGGGAAGTCAACCAAGACATTATTGCTTGGATTAAGATACCAAATACTAAGATAGATTATCCAATCCTTCAAAATCCGGATGAAGATAACTACTATTTACATCGTAATATCGAAAGAGTTAAAAGTATAATTCCAGGAAGCATATACATTAATTTAAATAACAAGCCCGATTTAACAGACAACAACACCATCATATATGGTCACAATTTTCGTATGTCAGGTAAAGATAGCAAAAATTCAATGTTTTGTGATTTAGAAAAATATTATGATAAGACATTTTTTGAAGAAAATCAAGAAATTATCATATATACACCAAAACATATCTATACTTATGAAATATTTGCAGCAGTTACATACAATAATAAGCTTAT
>CAZGXD010000187.1:0-1712 GCA_964529625.1 uncultured Muribaculaceae bacterium | reverse complement strand
AGGCTTTAACAGTAACTTTAGTTGGTTCATCAAAGAAGTCTCTTGGTATAAATGGAGTCTCATATATTTCATTATCCCCTAAAATTAAGTTTAAAGTCATAGTTACATAATCAAATTTTTCTGGAAATTCAATATATGGTTTATCAATAATATTAAATTCAACAATATTAGTAAAACTTCCATCTTCATTTGAAAATTCAAATAGTATATTTGCTTTATTAATAACATTTTTATCTGGAGCATAGACTAAAGCTCCCATATAATTATCAACTATTTGATTTTTTTCGACTTCTAGATATTTATTAGATTTAATTTTGATTAACTTTGTTAAATCTGGTCGATCAATTTCAGTGCCGTTCTCATTTATTTCTACAATTCTAGCATAGACACTTACTGGTGAGGCTCCGACTTTAATCGCATCTTTAAAATCTTTTGTTAAGTACATTTTAAGTCGGGTTTTTTTCTTCTTTTCATTGTCATTGTCTTTTAAATTAGTACTACTTGCAAATGCACTTAAAATAGCAACTATAATAACACTAGGAATTGTAATGCTAACTTCACCTTTTTCTTCGCTAGCAATAGTCTTAATTTGTTGCTTTTTCTGTTCCTTTTTTATTTCTTCTTCTTCCTTTAATTCTAATTCAATCGCCTCATCACCATATGGTCCATTATATAATTCTTCTCTTTTAACATAAACATCAAAATTGCTAATTTCTTCTATCATTTTTATTTCATGGTTTAACATTCTTTCCCATAAAGTAATAATATTTTGATTATGTTGTTCGGCATGTTTAGACCAGTCTTCTCCATATCCAGCCTTTTTATTAAATACTTCTGTTTTCATTTCAATTGTAAAAATTAAAGGTTCTAAGACATATTTATCTTCAAGTAAAATATTGATTGTCTTTCTTTCATCATATAAAAATCGTTTGTATGTTGCGATATATGCTGGATAACCTAAAATAGTAGTTTCTTCAAAAGAGAAATCTTCTTGTGTTTCATAAGCCTTTTTATTACTTTCTACTAATTCTTGCCAAGAAAAACGATTAAATTTAATAACGCCTTCAATTTTTATCATTCCACCAGCAATAAATTCATGGTTTTTGCCATCTGAAGCCGTAAATGAATGTACTATTTCATCATCATACTGTAATTTAAATTTTTCAGTTGGATGTTTAATATATAAACGCATAATCTCTTTATATGAATCGGGATCACTTGAAATATTACCAGCAAAAATCTGATCAAATTGATAATTTTTATCTTTTTCTAGGGGCGAGAAAAAAATAAGGGTGTTTTTATCACCAGGGAAATCTTTTAATTCCCAAGTTCCAGGCGGAACATCATAATTTATAGTAATAGCATTAATCTTATTAGTGAAAACAAAAAGTAACAAAATTGTGAAAATAAAAAACTTATATTTTTTCATTGTTTTACACCTTCCTTTTTATTATTAATAAAATATAAAACAATACTTGTTATAAACAATATTATTCCTAATAAATAACCACTATTTTTAGTTATAAAAGAAAGAATTATTCCAACTAAATAACCACTAGTCCACCCCATTATAATATTATTTAATGTTTCTTGATTTTGTAACTTTAATCGTTCTAAAATTTTTAAAAATATATTTGAAACTATATTATTATTTTTCAAATTTTTTAATGATAGTATAAATAAGGTTATTCCAATTATAATATTACTAAAAT
>CAZGXD010000186.1:427-1714 GCA_964529625.1 uncultured Muribaculaceae bacterium | reverse complement strand
TTACTAGAGAAGTTTATTATACTTCAATTTTATTTAGTATTGTTGTTTCATCAATAGCTATTTATATTTTATTATTTAAAATTTCTAAAAATTATCTTATTTCAATAGGAATAGGCTTAGTTTTAATGTTAAGTAATTCTTTTATTTCTTTTACTACATCTGGTTTAGAAAATTGTTTAATCTTTTTATTATTAGCTTTATTTTCATATTATTTTTTTAAGAATGAAGAATATGATAAAAAAAATATATTAATTTTAACCTTAATTTCTTCTTTTATTTTAATTAATAGAATGGATACAATATTATTAATTATTCCTTGTTTAATATATATATACTTTTTTAAAAGGGATAAATCCATTTCCCTAAAAAAGGTTATATTATTAGGAATATTAGGGATGACTCCTTTTTTATTGTGGGAGATATTTTGCTTAATTTATTATGGTTTTCCATTTCCAAATACAGCTTATGCTAAATTAGGAACAAATATAGCCATTATTGAATATGTTAAACGTGGTATTAAGTATTATTTTGCTAATTTATTTTTTGATCCAATTACTTTATTAAGTATAGTAGTAGTTGTTATTTATGTTATTGTTATTAAAAAAAGCAAAAAAATAATTCCAGTTTTAGGAATATTATTATTTTTAATTTATATTGTAAGAGTTGGTGGGGATTTTATGAATGGTCGTTTTTTTACTGGCCCATTTTTCTTTTCATTAATAATATTAAGTAGTATTGTTGAAAATATAAATTACAAAAATAGTTTTATTATAATATTTGTTGTGTTATTAGTATTTCAAAATATTATGCTTCAAACTTATGAAAATGGTATAACAAGTGATATTGAATATAGATTAACTAAGGGTGTAATAAATGAAAGAGGATTTTACTTTTTTGCAACAGCATTAAGGTACAATCTTTTTAATAAAGCTATTTCAACGTTTTATTGGTATCAAGATGGGTTAGATTTAAAATTAACTAATACAAATTTTATACAACGAGGCTCAATTGGAATAGTAGGGTATTATGCTGGACCTAAGGTAAAAATTTTAGATAGTCTTGCATTATCTGATCCCTTATTAGTAAGAATGCCTATTCTTGATAACAATCAGGACTGGAGAATAGGGCATATTTATAGAACGATTCCTAATGGTTATGTTGAAACCATAGAAACGGGTATTAATGTGATAGAAGATAAAAATATTAAAAAATATTATGATAAGTTAAAAATAATTACTCAAGATAAGTTATTTACAAAAAAAAGATTTAAGTCTATTATAAATATGA
>CAZGXD010000186.1:0-417 GCA_964529625.1 uncultured Muribaculaceae bacterium | reverse complement strand
TTTAGGTAAATATGATTATTTAATAAAATAAAAAGTTAATAAGTATATAAAATTAGTATAATTATTATTAAAATAATAAATCATTATCCTATTTATTTAAGATAATGATTTTTCCTTATAAATATACTAATAATTCTTTACATATAAGTTATAATTTGCTAATATATGTGTGGTTTGAGGTGGAAAGATGGAATATGAATTTTGGATAAGAATTTTGGAAGATGCTATTTATGGAAGTCATAAATATAATAGAGGGAAAGAAATTTATAGTAAAGAAATGGTTTCTCATTTAAGTTTTAATGAAAGAGAAGAAAGTTTTTATGTAACAGCAAATGTTGAGGGTAGTTATAATAATGAATACTCAACTATTCTTTTTGTTGATTTTAATAAAGGAACAATAACTAGTCATTGTACATG
>CAZGXD010000185.1:0-1738 GCA_964529625.1 uncultured Muribaculaceae bacterium | reverse complement strand
ATGGATCAATTTCTAACTCTCGCCATTTTTCATACTTTGTCATTATAATCTTAATTCCCTTTTTTATTTTTGAAAGAACTATTGCTATAGTATTAGCCTTATTACTATTTATTATATCACGATACTGATATTTATTTAAATCTAAAGTTTTAGATGCAAATACCAAGGTTTGGTAGTTAAAAATAAAAACAATCCTAATATCCCTTATATTTCAAAGAGAATTGAATTGTTTTTATTATCTATTTGTACTCAAAACAACTTCAATACTTTTAAAAATTATAATTTATTCTATCTATTTCAATTACAACATCATCTTTAAACACTAATTTAAATATTTCTGGTGCCTTAAAACCATCGTTTATAACTTCTTTATCATTAAAGTGTAAACATCTAATTTTTCCATTTAATTCTGCATTTATTAATTTACACCATTTCATTAATAAAAATGTCATTGCAGTAGCATGTCCAACAATCACTATTCTTTTACCCCTATTTTCATTAATAACTGACTTCAGTCCATCATACATTCTATTTCTTACTTCTTCTTGACTTTCACCGAAATTACATTTGAATTTTGAATCAAATAATTGAATTAACCAGTAATCTTTGTTATTGCTATTTTTATCCGTTATCCCTATTTTTCGTTCACCAAATCTTTCATCTATGTTAATATTTATATCGTTTTTAAAGGCAATATATTTCGCTGTACTTATAGCCCTAACATAATGTGATGTCCAAAGAACATCTATATTTTCTAATTCTTTTAATTCACTTAACTTTCTTGCTTTTTCTTCTCCATAAATACTTAATGGTTGTTTTTCATTAGTTATTTGCTCTTCTTCACTAACATTATAAATCAAATTTTTTATTTTTAATGTTTCAGAATGCCTTATTAAATATACTATTGTTTTCATTTTTTTATTTAAATATATTCCATTTTCATCATATATTCTAACTTTTTCTTCTTTCATATTCTACTCCTAAATTCATTTTCTAAATTATGTGTTATTATTTTCCTATACTTTTTAATTATATACAATATTAAAAATAACTTAATTAATTGGATATTATTTTCCCATTATTCATTTTAATTATTTTACTGAATTTTAAATTGCTTACATCCCCATGAGAAGCAATAACTATTATCTTTTTATTTTTTCTAAATTCTTCAATTAATTCATACACTATTTTTAAATTTTCATCATCTATAGCATTAAATGGCTCATCTAATAATAATACATCAGGGTTTTCCATAAAAGCTTGACATAAGGCTAATCTTTGTTTCATCCCAAGCGAAAATGTTTTCACCTTTTTATTTCGCACTTCATATAAATTTAATTTTTTTAAATAATTATTAATTTCATCATTTGTAATTATCTTATTTATTGATGCTAAATATTTTAAATTATAAAATGCTGTTTCTTGTAAAAAAAATACAGGATTTTCAATTATAACTCCAAAGCTATATCCATTCGTTCCAACAACATTACCTATAGTAGGATTTATAAACCCACATATTAATCTTAATAGCATTGTTTTACCACTACCATTGTGACCTTTAAGAAGAATTATCTCTCCCTCTTTTAACTCCAAATTAATATTATTTAAAACAACATTATTTTTTATTTCTTTACTTACATTTTCTATCCTAATCATCTTTTATCACTCCTATATTTTCATATTTTATAAATGTTATATAACACACAAACAATAATATAACTATAATCCATATTTTTAA
>CAZGXD010000184.1:0-1738 GCA_964529625.1 uncultured Muribaculaceae bacterium | reverse complement strand
CATAAAATGAAGTTTGTTAATAACTTTTAAACCCTAATTAAGATTTAAACATTTTGAATAAACCAAGTTGTACTAATATCCGCACTACTGCTTTCAGGTTCGGGATCTGGCATCTTAAATCGTATCATTACTGGAACATTAAAACCTAATCCAAATCCAATACAAACTCCAGGTTGTAAAATTCTTAAATTTTTAACTATTTCCTCAGTAATATTTGGTAACATATCATGAATATAAGTAACATCCTTAGGATGAAGCATTTTAAAAATTAAGAAGTTTCCACATTGTGATAAAGTGGTTTCTGATAATTCTGATGGTCTTTGCGAAATAAGTCCCAATAAAACTCCATACTTACGACCCTCTTTTGTAATTCTTTCAAAAATATTATATCCTAATAAATTAATATCATTATCATTTTGAACATATCGATGAGCTTCTTCTAGAATGACATGAAATGGTAAGCTTGCTCTTTTATCAATTTCTTTGGCATAATTAAATAATAATTTTGAATAAACTTTAGTAATAGTTTTAGCTAATCGATCATCAACATAATTAATATTAAAATTTATAATTTGAGCCTTTTTACCATTATGAGCAGTTAATAGTTTTTTAATATACTGGGTTTTATTAACGTATTCAGGATAATCAAAATAAACGCTATTATTGCTATTTATTAAGGAATTTAATCTTACTTTCAAGACATTTGAATCATCATAGATTCGATCACTTTTTAGCACCCCTTCAGAAATAAGAGCAAATTCAAAAGCATCTTTTAAATCTTTTAATTCATATGGAAAACTACCATCTGGTAATGATAATTCTAAATCATCTATTAAGAAACTTTCTAAAAAACTAGTAATTAATTCAATTTCCCTTATTTTACCAGACGCATCTATTAAAAATAATTGTTTTAAAGGACGAGAATAACCAGGTTGAAAAACTTCCGCTTCAAGATTTAATTCCCTAGTATTATAATGAGTTAAAACTGATAGAATTTGATCTCTAATTTGAACTGGTGGACGCCCACTTGCTAAAACATCAAGCAAGGCTCGAGCAATTATATCATTTTTATGTTTTAATACTAATTCTTCATTTTGTCCGAAAATGGTTACTAGCCTTAAGGCCTTTTCTATTATTGGTAATTGAGAGTGACGATCTGCTCCTAATAAAAGGGCAATATCATCAACATCTAATAACCATAACGGTATTTTTAAAATTTCAGTTTCACTAAAATGTAAATTTGTCGTATACGTTTTAAAATTTATATTAGCATTTTTTTGATTTAATTTACTAAAAGCATTATGATATTCACCATAGGCATCAAAAATAAAAATACTAGCTCGATAAGCAATCGCAGTTTCCTTTTCAAATAAGTTTTGAAAAATCCGAGCTACACTACAAGATTTTCCACTACCAGTCGAACCAAAAATAGCAAAATGATTACTAAAAAAATTATTAATATTTATCCCTATTTTTACTCCCTCATAAATTGGACTCATTCCTAAATATAAATCTTTATGGTCTTGGTAGTTAGATACTCCAACAATTTTAGCTACATTTTCTTTTGAAATTAAAGACACTTGGGATAATAATGATGGTTTTCTCAATACTCCAAAAACAAATTTATTATCTATTATTTCACCAATTAAATTAATAGTTGCAATCTGATCGCTTATTTCAATTACTTCACCAACAATTTGAATCTCTTCAAATTTCATATTAACATATAAATTAATTA
>CAZGXD010000183.1:0-1786 GCA_964529625.1 uncultured Muribaculaceae bacterium | reverse complement strand
ATCAAATCAAACAAAAAAAGCCCATTTTAAAGGCTTTTATCCATTATCACTATTTTAAAATATTACTTCTTATTATTTATTTCTTTGATTACCATTTTAATAAATTGTTCAACTGAAACAGTTATAGTTTCTTTACTATTATAACAACGATAACTAACTAAATTATCTGATACTTCCCTATCACCAATAATAATAGAGTAAGGATTTTTTTTGATTTGACTGTCTCGCATCCGATAACTTAACTTTTCATCACGACTATCTATTTTAGCTCGAATATTATTTTTTAATAGCAGTTCGTTCATTTTTTTTGATGCTTCAAAATGATATTCATTATTAACTGGGATTATATTTACTTGAACTGGGCTCAACCAAGTAGGAAAAGCCCCGGCATAATGTTCAATTAAAATCCCAATAAACCTTTCTAACGAACCATAAATAACTCTATGAAGCATAATTGGTCTTTTTTTAGAACCATCTTTATCTATATATGTTAAATCAAAACGGTCAGGCATTTGCATATCTAACTGTATCGTTCCACATTGCCATGATCGACCAAGTGAATCAGTCACATTAAAATCTAATTTAGGACCATAAAAGGCTCCATCACCTTCATTTAATTTATATTCTTTATTTGTTTTTATAACGGCTTGTTTTAATATTTCTTCCGCCTTATCCCAAGTTTCAGTCGTTCCTATATATTTATCTAAGGGACGAGTTGACAAAAAGATCTTATAATCTAAATTAAAGGTTTTATATATTCGATCAATAAAACTAATTAATTTAATTATTTCACTTTCTATTTGATCTTCAGTCATAAATAAATGAGCATCATCTTGAGTGAAGTTGCGCATCCGAAATAAGCCACTTAATGCTCCACTGGCTTCATGACGATGAACAAGTCCTAATTCACCAATTCGAAGGGGAAAATCTTTATAAGAATATAATTTATTTTTATAAACTAACATTGCTCCAGGACAATTCATCGGTTTAATTGCAAATTCTTTTTCATCAATTATAGAAAGATACATATTATCTTTATAATTATCCCAATGACCAGAAATTTCCCATAATTCCCTATTTAGCATAATTGGAGTTTTAATAAATTGATATCCTTCTTTAAGATGTTCAGCATACCAATAATCTTCAAGTTCTTTTCTTAAAATCATTCCTTTTGGTAACCAAAAAGGAAAGCCTGGTCCATATTCATTAATCATAAATAATTCTAATTCTTGCCCTAATTTACGATGATCCCTTTTTTTAGTTTCTTCTAACCAAGTTAGATATTCATCTAAATCAGTTTGATTATAAAAACAAATTCCATAAATTCGTTGCAACATTTTATTTTTAGAATCACCTTTATAATAAGCTCCACTTACTTTTAATAATTTAAAATATTTTAACAATTTAGTTCTTTCGACATGTGGTCCTTTACATAAATCAATAAAATCATCTTGTTGATAGGCAGTAATAATTTCAGTTTCTTCTAAACTTTCTATTAAATCAATTTTATAAGGATCATTTTCAAATATTTTAAGAGCCTCTTCTCTACTTAATTCTAATCGTTTAATTATTTTATCACTTTTGGCTAACTTTTTCATTTCTTTTTCAATCTCGATTAATTTATTCTCAGTAATTACTTGATTACCAAGATCAATATCATAATAAAAACCATCTGTTATAACAGGACCAACCCAAAACAAAGCTTCTGGATAAAGTTTTTTCACTGCCTGTGCCAATAAATGAGCACAGCTATGATTGAGAATCTTTAATTGTTCATTTTCTTTTA
>CAZGXD010000182.1:0-1807 GCA_964529625.1 uncultured Muribaculaceae bacterium | reverse complement strand
CGATGCTCCATAATAAACTCTAATTAAAAAACCTAAAACTAAACAAAAAATATCCATTAAAACAATATTTTTAAATCCAAAACTATAAAATATATTTATTAATAAGTATACTAACAATAGCCCAAAAACAGAGATAGATAAACCTGATGCTAAATAATTGAAAAAACAAGAAGCAATAAATAAAAATATGGCAATAACTAAAGCTTCTTTTTTCTTTATTTGATTAGAAGCAAGAGGCCTATTTTTCTTTATAGGATGTAAACGATCCTTTTCAATATCTTTAACGTCATTAATTATATAAACAACTGAAGAAATAAAACTAAATGCTAGAAATCCATATAAAACATTAATAAATTCAGGTGAAAACATTTCTCTAACAAAAAGTAATGGTAAAAATATTAAACAATTTTTTATATAATGATTAACTCTACATAATTTAATATATTTTTTCATTTATAATCACCAACTTCTTTTTATTTCTTATATCCTTTTACAATCTCATCAACAATTCTTTTACTTGCTAACCCATCTCCATATGGATTATGTGCTTTACTCATTTTATCATATATTTCTTTATTAGTTAATAATAATTTTGTTTCTTTATAAATTAAATCTTCATTAGTACCTACTAATTTTAAAGTTCCTGCCCCTATCCCTTCTGGTCTTTCAGTTGTATCCCTTAATACTAAAACAGGTTTCCCAAGCGATGGGGCTTCTTCTTGTAAACCACCACTATCAGTTAAAATAAGATAGGATTTATTCATAAAATTATGAAAATCAATAACTTCTAGAGGTTCAATTAATTTTACTTTAGAACAATTTTCAAAAATTTCATTCGCTATTTCTCTAACTTTAGGATTCATATGAATTGGATAAATAACTTTAACATCGTCAAACTCATTTATTATTCTTTTTATTGCTTTAAAAATATTACGCATTGGTTCCCCCAAATTTTCACGCCGATGGGCTGTTAATAATATCATTCGATTATTCCCAATCCAATCAAATATTTCATGATAATAATCATCTTTAACTGTATAAGCCATTGCATCAATGACAGTATTACCAGTAACAAAAATATTATCTTCCTTTTTCCCTTCATTAATTAAATTATTAGCAGATACTTTAGTTGGTGCAAAATGCATATTAGCAATAAGACCAACTATTTGCCTATTTATTTCTTCAGGATATGGAGAATATATATTCCATGTTCTAAGTCCAGCTTCAACATGCCCCACATCAATTTGATTATAATAAGCAGCTAAAACCCCAGCTAAGGTTGTTGTTGTATCCCCATGAACTAAAACAATATTTGGTTTTAATTCCTTAATAATATTTTCTAATCCAATTAAAGCTCTAGTTGTAATTTCACTTAAGGTTTGTCCTTGTTTCATTATATTAAGATCATAATTAGGTTTTATTTTAAATGTTTCTAAAACTTGATCTAGCATTTCTCGGTGTTGAGCTGTAACACAAACAAAACATTCAATTTCTTTTCTTGCTTGTAGTTCCTTAATCAAAGGAGCCATCTTTATAGCTTCGGGTCGTGTTCCAAATATAGTTAAAACTTTAATTTTATTCATTTTTCATTCTCCCACTTTTTGGTCTTTTTTTAGTTTGTTAATTAAAAATATAAACTTTATATTATTTTGATAAAACTTTTTAATTCTTTTGGGTTCTCTTATAATTCTATATAACCACTCTAAATTTAATTTTATAAATATTTTAGGTGCTCTTTTTTTATGTCCGCTTAACACATCAAATGAACCCCCTACCCCAATAAATATTCCTTTATTAAATTCTTCTA
>CAZGXD010000181.1:0-1812 GCA_964529625.1 uncultured Muribaculaceae bacterium | reverse complement strand
TTATTTTAGTAATATTATTTATGATGATGTGGAATATTGTTAGTTATAATTGGATAATTAATTATAATATCTTCTTTAAAAATTGAAATATCATAAGTATCAATTGGATAACTAATGACATGGTCGGTATTTCTAACGGTAAATCGTTTAAAATCGCCTAAATTACTAAATAAATAACCAGTCAAATAAACATTTCTAGGAGAAGACAAAAGAAATTCCTTATTAATTTGATTACTATATCTAATTGTTAAAAATGGCTTTAAATCATTAACTATCATCGCAACAACATCATATTCCACATCATCATAAATAATATTACTAGGATAAATAACATAACCACTATTGTTTTGTTTTAAATAAGTGATTGCATTTTCCATTGCTTGTTTAAATGGATAATTTTTATTATTATCATAAACAAAAATATTATCATGTAATTCCAACTCAAAATCTGCTTTAACTGATGAAATCGGACTCATAAAAATAACACTCAAAAAAAGTATTATAAAACCAAGTAGTTTTTTTTTATACAATATTTTTTTAAAATATTTAAACATTTTTTCACATCCTTTTATTGGTAAAAAAGAGTTATTTTTAAATAACTCTTAACGAATTGCTTTGAAAACACGAATGCCGGTAAAAGCAAGACCTATCAAAATAGGTAGCAGAACTAAAGGGTTAGCAGTAATAAATGAAACAGTTTCAGTAGCCATAGATAATAAAGCAGTAAAAACAGTTCCAACATCGGTTAAAATCGCTTCCATTTTTTTCAACTCCTTTCAAAATAAATATGGGGGAAAAAATTAAATCGAACTATTCAATTTTATTAATTCAATTTCAGATTTTTCAAGAAATACAAGTTTCTCATAATTTTCTGTAATTTTTATTACAAGCACATAATAAGGTTTCCCAGTCTTGTTTGATATTCTTTCTTCTAAAACACAATTTAAATTCATTCTATAAACCTCCTTTATAAATTCATTATAACATTATTAATTATAAATTGCAAATGTTTATTTTTTTAATTATTTCAATAATGATTTTCTATAATAAGCCTCTGTTTCTTGTTTAAATTTATTTCTAAAAGAAGTAATATAAGTATTAAAAAAATATGTATTATTACTCGCAACTTCCCAAAAATTGGAAAAATCATTATCAAGTAAAAAATCTAGCAAATCAGAATATTCAAAAATATTATTCTGTCTTATAATGAGTTGTAATTCTTTTTTTATTGTGTTTATTTCAGAGTAAGTTAAATCAACAAAATCCCGAATGTTAAAACCATTTAAATTAATTATTTCACTATCATTATATTGATATTTATCTGGATTATCTAAGTGAGTGAAATATCTATAATATCCTCTGACTGCTTCTAACGGAATTGGTATAGGAGAATTCAAACTATTAGTTATCTTTTTTACAACATTATAAGAAGTTGGACCACTATAACATAAAATTACATGATAATGAGATTTTTTCACCACCCCATCAATATCAATATCTTTATCGTGCAGTGGGCTTATACTAACCAACAAACCCGTTTGTTGCAACATCTCTTGCCAATTTTCTGGAGCACTTTCTGGGTATAAAATAAACGCCCAATTTCTTTTTTTAATATTCATAAAATCAACTACCTTTCATATAAAATCGCACAAAGCACAAAGCACCCTATGGGGGGGGTCGTAGTCTCCCCCCCTTTTTTTTTTATTTTTACTGACGCCTCGCAGCTGCTAGCTGCTCGTTGTCGAAATCATTTTTTTTTACGATTTAAAAAATCGTAAAATAAAATGATTAATAATCTTTTTTTATATTTTA
>CAZGXD010000180.1:0-1813 GCA_964529625.1 uncultured Muribaculaceae bacterium | reverse complement strand
CTGGTTCTACTTTAGAAACAAATTTATATTTTAATTATTTATATGAAGAATTAGAAAAAAAATATAATCAAGTAGAACTACAAAAAAGAATAATAATTACAACTGATATCGAAGATGGAAAACTAAGGGATTTAGTAAATAAAAAGGGTTATAAATCATTTGTTATTCCTAAAAAAATAGGAGGCCGGTATTCAACTTTAACAGCAGTCGGACTTCTTCCAATTGCAGTTGCTGGAATTGACCTTGATGAACTTTTACAAGGAGCGAGAGAATTAGATAAAGAAAAAGCCTTTGACTATGCAATTATTAGAGATGTTTTATATAAAAAAGGAAAAAAGGTTGAATCATTAACCATTTATGAACCAAAACTATTATCATTTTTAGAAATAATTAAACAATTATTAGCAGAAACGCAGGGCAAAAGCAAACTAGGTTTATTACCAATCGCATCAATAAATACAGGGGATTTGCATTCGCTTGGACAATTTTATCAAGCAGGAGATCCAATCTTATTTGAAACCGTTATTACGATTAATAAAACAAAGGATATTTTTATTAAAGAATATAATAAGAGTTTAGATGAAATGAATCTGTTAATTTCTAGGCAAGTGGCTAAATCTCATGTTAAAAGCACAGCTTATAGTAATTTTATAGTTATTGATGAATTAAGTCCTTATAATATCGGACAATTACTTTATTTTTTTGAAATAGCAGCTGCCACTGGGGCTTATTTATTAGGAGTTAATCCTTTTGATCAACCAGGAGTAAATGAATATAAAAAATTAGTTAGAGAGGAATTAGAAAATGTATAAAAATAAATTTAATCCATTAATGTTTAGGGCTTATGATATAAGGGGAATTTATCCTAAAGATATAAATGAAGAAAATACTTATCTTTTAGGGAAAAGTTTTGGAACTTATATTAGTAATTTAGGAAAAAAGGAAGCCTTAGTTGGTTATGATAATCGGATCTCATCACCAGTATTATCGAAAGCCTTAATAAAAGGAATTACTAGTACTGGGATTGATGTCATTAATCTAGGTCTAGTAACAACTCCAATGTTTTATTATGCTAGATATCATTTAAATATTTGGTCTGGAATAATGATAACTGCTAGTCATAATCCAAGTGACCATAATGGCTTTAAAATGTCCTTTTTAGAAGAGGGAAATGCTTTGGGTCAAGAAATACAAGACTTTTATCAATTTACCATAAAAGGAGATTTTATTAGTGGGAAAGGTCAAACTACAAGTCATAATATTAAAAATGCCTATTTAGATTTATTTAATAATTCTTTAAACTTTGGAGATCATAAAGTTAAAGTTGTTGTTGATTGTGGAAATGGCACAACAGCGATTATTATTAAAGATATTTTAAATAATTTAGGGCTAGAATATGAATTATTATATGGGGAAAGTGATCCGACCTTTCCAAATCACCATCCTGATCCATCCGTACCTAGTAATTTAAAAGATTTACAAGAAAAGGTTGTTGCCCTAAACTATGATTTAGGAATTGCCTTAGATGCCGATGGTGATCGGGTTGGAATAGTTGATCATTTAGGAAATGTGTTAAGTAGTGATTTTTATATGATAATTATGTATCGATTCTTAAAAGAAACAATGAAAAACAAAACTGCTCTTTATGATGTGAAATGTTCGAAAGCCTTAATTGATGATTTAAAAGTTTTAGGATTAAATCAAATCATGGGAAGAACTGGAAATTCTTATATGTATCGCCGAATTAATCAAGAAAACATTGATTTTGGGGGAGAGTATTCAGGCCATTTATTTTTTAAAGACCGTTTTCCAG
>CAZGXD010000179.1:0-1836 GCA_964529625.1 uncultured Muribaculaceae bacterium | reverse complement strand
GAAGGAAAAAATTGGTTGAAAGAAAATAAAGAGGAAAACATATAGCCTCTTTTTTCTTGTGAAAATTGGTTTATAGTGGTATACTTTTAATAGAAAAATAAAAAGAAAGAAGGATTAAAATGAAATTATTAGAAGTTCAAAATCTAGTTAAAACATATGGAAAAGGAAATACTTTAGTTTATGCTCTTAATGATGTTAGTTTTTCAGTTAAAAAAGGGGAATTTGTGGCTGTAATTGGGGTTAGTGGTAGCGGTAAATCAACCTTATTGCATATTTTAGGTGGAGTTGACTATCCAACTAAAGGTAAAGTATTTGTCAATGATAAAGATGTTTATAAATTAAATGAAAATGATTTGGCTATTTTTCGCCGTCGCCAAGTAGGGCTAATATATCAATTTTATAATTTGATTCCCATTTTAAATGTTGTTGAGAATATAACTTTGCCCATTTTACTAGATAATAAAAAAGTAGATGATGATTATTTGGATGAATTAATTAATACTCTTGGACTTCAAAAAAGAATAAATCATTTGCCTAATGAATTAAGTGGGGGTGAACAGCAACGAGTTTCTATCGGAAGAGCCTTAATGAATCGACCCGATTTATTATTAGCCGATGAACCAACAGGGAATTTGGATACTAAAAACAGTGCCGAAATTGTTGAATTGTTAAAAATAGCCAATAAAAAATATAATCAAACCATTATCATGATAACTCATGATCCAAACCTTGCTAAAGTAGCCCACAGGATAATAACCCTAGAAGATGGTAAAATAATAAGCGATAAGGAAAACAAAAAATGAATCTTTTAAATGGCTTAACGATTAAGCATTTAAAGATGAATAAAAAGAGAACCTTAGTAACTATAATTGGAGTAATGCTATCAACTGCTTTAATGGTTGGGATTGGTCTTTTATTTGCCAGTTTTCGGGATTATCTTATTAAAGAAATAAAAATAACTAATGGTGAGCATCATTTTAAAATAACCAATTTAGATATAAATCAATTAAATAAAATTAAAAATGATCAAACGATTAGTCAAATTCAAGTTGAAAGTAAAATTGGTTATGCCCGTCTTTTAGAAAGTGAAAATCAGTATAAGCCCTACTTATATATTAATGGGGTTAATCAACAATTCCTTAATCATTTAGACTTGCTTGAAGGAAGATTACCAGTCAATGAAAATGAAATAGTTATTTCTAAACATATTGAAACAAACGGATTAGTAAAATATAAAATAGGGGATATTCTTGATTTAGAAGTTGGAAATCGTTATCATGATGATTGTCCAATTTTAAGCAATGGTGCTCTTATAACTAAAACTGAAAATAGAGATGAAGAGCAATTCAAAAAGGAAAAACAATTACAATATGAAATAGTAGGAATCGTAAAAAGGCATTATAGTGAAAGTTATGAAGCAGCAGGCTATTCTGTTTTTACTTTAAAAGAAGAAATAACTAATGACGATTTAACAAACGTTTATTTAAATTTTAAACATCTTAGAAACTTTAAGAAAAGGGTTAATAATCTAGCCAATGCTTTAGACTTAGAAAAAATAACTTATTCAAAGAATGATGTTCATTATCCTAATCTTAAGTATAATAATACTTTATTAGAATTATATGGTGTTAATAAATATGAGAATGTTAATCTTACTATTATTAAAATGATTAGTATTATTTTAGGTCTTATCTCAATTGGTTGTATAATAGTTATTTATAATTCCTTTGCGATTTCAGTTATGGAAAGAAAAAAACAGTTTGGGCTTCTTTCAAGTTTGGGAGCAACCAAAAAGCAATTACAAAAAACAGTATTTTATGAAGCCTTTATCATTGG
>CAZGXD010000178.1:0-1871 GCA_964529625.1 uncultured Muribaculaceae bacterium | reverse complement strand
GATGAAATTAATTTCATCTTTTTTATTTGACAATAAAGGGAAACAATGCTATTATTAGGATGTAAGATAGACAGTGGTTAGGAGGTAATATTAATGAATAATTATATTTTTGATTATATTAATGAAAATGAATTTAGAAAACTTGAAAATTCATTAAAAAAATATAATATGCTTGCTTATAAAAAAATGCATTTAGAATATTTTCCTTTATTAAGAGAAGGAAAATTCCTTGGTAAAATTATAGCAACTAATCAAGAAACAAAAACAGTTACTTATGAATTAAAATTACCAACTGATATTATGTTTGAAAAGGTTCATGGGGATATTAATTTATATTATTTAGTTTATCCTGATAAAAAGGTAGTAATGTTAGATAGAATTTCTCCTGAAAAAATTTTAAGTGAAGGTCATCAATCTGAATTAGTAACTTATAAAGGGGTTATGGTTTCTAATCAAGATAGGGACAAAGATATGTTTAAAATAAATTTATTAGATTTGATACAAAAATAGGGCTTTTAAATACCCTATTTTTTTTTGATAAAACGCCAATGAATATCTTTATAATAATCAGTTGCATAATCAATTCCAATTCTTTTAGCAGTTATATAGTTATATTTAAGACCATCTGTTTCAATCCATAATTTATCTGATGTAATTAAATTTATTTGATTTAAATCCATAGTTATATTTAAAGCTTTTGTTAATTTACCAGGTCCATTATATCCCTCGATTGCTCTTATTAAAATGGCTTGAGGGTTATTCCTTTTATTTGTTACTATATTTAATAAATAGTGGATTCCATAACATAGATATATATATGTTATGCCACCTTCTTTATATAATGGTTTATTTCTATTAGTTTTTCCAAAGCGAGCATGACAAGCCGTATCTTCTTCTCCACGATATACTTCTACTTCAGTAATTTGATATTTAACAATTGAACCATCATCAAACTTTCGGACTAAAAATTTTCCAATTAATTCAGGTCCTACTATTAAAGCATCTCGTAAATAAAAATCTAAAGTTAATCTCATATAATCACCATTATTAATATAGGCATAAGTATAAAAAAATATTATTTATTCTTTTTATTTATTAAGGAAGTGAATAAAAAAAATCATGTTGATCTTTATATTTAATATTATAGATAGTATATCCAACTATTTCATCTTTAATTTTAGCAATAAGTATCTCATTATTATCAATTAATAAATTAAATCTTTCTTTATCAATTATTGTTAGTTTCCACCAAATACTAACTCTCTATAAATATAAAATTAATAACTACTTCAAGCTAATCACTGCTTAATTATAGGTTTAGTGTATCATTTTTTTAAAAAAAGTTAAAATGTCGCAAGTTTGTCGTGAGTTTGTCGCAAGTTATTTTAAATAATATGTAAGATTATTCGTACTTCCCTCACTTTTAATTATATTTTTTTCAATTAATTGCTTTAATATTCTCTGTGAAGTTCTAACATTGGTATTTAATAACATATCAACATCTTTTCTTGTAAGTGATTTATGTTCTTCTAAGTACAATATGAAATTATACCTTATTTATTAAAAAAGTGCATAAAAAAATCATTACTTAAGTAATGAGAATGAAAAAAGTATATAATAATTTTGGTGCAGGTGAAGGGACTTGAACCCCCATGCCATAAGGCGCTAGATCCTAAGTCTAGTGCGTCTGCCAATTTCGCCACACCTGCATTAATGGTGGACCCTGAAGGACTCGAACCTTCGACCGCCCGGTTATGAGCCGGATGCTCTAACCAACTGAGCTAAGGGTCCGTCAACATTACTTTTATATCCTACCATATTTGTTAATTATATTCAATCCTTTTTGATAAAATTTCTTGTTTTCTTAAATG
>CAZGXD010000177.1:0-1882 GCA_964529625.1 uncultured Muribaculaceae bacterium | reverse complement strand
TATTATTTTTCCCAATAATTTGTTTTGTTACTACTCCATCATTTAATTTTATATCAACTTTAGCTTTATATACATAACCTGGCGAATTAAAAATAGCATCTATTTTATCTTCGACGTTCATATTACCTTTTTCTACAATCGATTTAAGATTGTGATTTC
Source organism: uncultured Muribaculaceae bacterium (assembly GCA_964529625.1). GTDB lineage: Bacteria > Bacillota_I > Bacilli_A > RF39 > UBA660 > DUPI01. The sequence goes on along the minus strand of CAZGXD010000177.1, from coordinate 1,723 downwards.
CTACTAGTTCATCTCTTTCTTTAAAACCATAACTAACTTTTTTATTATTAGTTAAAACTTTATCAATCTTATTTACATAAATTTTAGGTAATTCCTTTTTCATATAAATCCTCCTAAATAATTGTATGTTAATAGCCCCTTTTTAGTACCTATATAAGTTTTATCCCTTTAACCTTTTATCTAAAATAATTGATAGAATATAACCAATAATTAAAAGGAGGATGCCTAGAAACAATTCATAACCGCAACTATATTTATTTAAAAGTTCGCTTCCCATTAAAAAAACTGTGGAAACTATTAAGCCAAGAATTCCCCAATAGGTTTTAATTTTATAATTTATTAATAAATAGTTCATTAATTTAATCCAAATTAAACCCCCACTTATTAGTCCTAGAAGGAAGGGAGTAAAAAATTGAATATTTATTAAAATTAATTTTAGGTTGCCCAAGAGGCTAAACAATTCTAATAAGATATGGTAAAAACCCAAAATTATTAAAATCGCAGTACCACTGATTCCAGGAATAATCATTGTTGCTGCTTCTATTAATCCAATTACATATAACAAAAAAAAGTGATAATTTTGATTTAAACTGAGTTGTTTATTATTATCAATTAATGATAAGGGAAAAACGAATAATAAACAAGTTAGAAAAATAACTAAGTTTTGTTTTGTTAAGGTCGATTCAACCTTTTTATAAATAGTTGGAATTCCCCCTAAAATAAGACCACTAAAAAAGCAAACAACTAAAAAATAAAAATTTAAAAGAAGTGTCATTATTAAATTACTCATTAGAATAATTGAAATTATAACTCCACTACCTAATATAAATAAAAACTTAGTGTTTTTCCAAACATCATCAAAATAATTACTAATAGCATCAATAGTTTTTTCATAAAGTCCAAAAACCATCATTATCATTGAACCACTTAATCCAGGAATAATTTTTCCTATTCCAATAATTATTCCTTTAAAAAATAAAATTATATTTTTAATAATATCACCCTTACCTAAACTTATGTAAAAATGATTAAAATTTTAAAATAAAAAAAGATTAATTTAAATAATCTTTTTATTAATTTTATTATCTCTTACTAATAACATATAAATATATAGTTGCTAACATATCTCTTTCTAAGAATATTGTATAGTTTCCTAATTCCCTTTTTACTTTTTGATTTGTTTCGATAGTTTCAATCTTTTTATATAAATATTTTATTAGATATCCTTTATCAACTAATCTAATTGTTTCTTTATTTTTTATTTTTTTCTCTATTAATTGTAAATTAAAATCATCATATTGATTATTAATTTCGATTAACTTCTGATTATATTCTTTAATATCATAAATTAAACTATCATCTAATTTAAAAATTTGCCCTAGATATTCAATTATTTCGGTTATTATTCGTTGTTGAGTTTTTAAACGTCCTTTTAAAATTATAGGGATTCTAGGTTTTTTTAAAAATTTAGAGTCACCATTTTTATTATGGTTTGTTATTTCCATTAATATTTCTTTTAAATCATTAAAATAAAGATCAAAGTTTTTATCTAAATGTTTTCTTTTAAAGGTATATTTTAATCCATCTAATTTATTAAAAGTTTTCATGGTATCATTATATCCAAGTTTTATACTTCGTTTAGTAAAACTGCTATCAAATAATAAAAAAGAATCTAATCTATTACGAGGGCTAATATAAGTAATCGGGATTTCTTTTTCTTTTA
>CAZGXD010000176.1:0-1902 GCA_964529625.1 uncultured Muribaculaceae bacterium | reverse complement strand
TTGCACGATTGAACGATTAAACGGAATTTTGTATTCTTTGACACAACCTTTGCCATGTTCGGTTGATGAAGTTTGTGTAAGAATATAGCAAATAAGCTGCTATTAGAGGCTTAAATACAAGCTATTTATTCAAATACACAAACTTTTTTTATTATATACAAAGACAGTAATCAAAATGCAATTAAATATTGTAAATATAGCGTCTGCAATCGTTAAATCAAATAGAGGGAATTAGCTTGTTAATATGATAACTAGAACCAAAATATGCAGTAAGGGCTGAAATCCCCCAAGGCGTTAAATGGCGGTGTTTTTAAAATATTAAATAAAACCCGGATATTTGAAACTAGAAGAGGGTGCATTGTTTATATAAATTAACAGTGCTATAATTTAATTATAATAGAACACAAAAACTGTTTTTAAAGAGGAGTCCTTATGCATAAAAACCAACATTATATTCAAAAAGCAATACTTAATAAATTTTCATCTTCAACAGGCAATAAGAAAGTCAACGTTATTGATATAGTTGATTTTTCTGTAAATATTGTTGATACAAGAGTGGCGATGACTCATGAATTTCTATATGATTTTTCGTTTGATGATTCAAAGGAATTAGAACTTAATTTAAATAAGATGTTAGAAAGTTCATTTTCAAATTTACTTAATGATAAACTTATTGACGCAAAAGATGAAATAGAAATAAACAGAAAAGAATTAGAGTTAATAAAAAAATATATTTTAATTCAAATATACCGTTCCTATAGAAATATGACAGGTTATATTAACGTTCCTAAAGGAGCTGTGGAATTGTCTGATTATAATATAGAAGATGAGGAACTAAAAACAGATTTTTGGAAAAGAGAAATGGCAACGATTTTGGAAAAAGATTTTACTGAATTGATTAGTGACAATAAATTTGTAGGAATTAAAAGGCAAGCAGATGAAGTTTATCAATCCTTTTTAATGTTCTTTAAAACAGATCAAGAATTTATAATAAATGATAGTGGTGTTGTTTATGAAAGAATACCTATAAAAATAGACAGAGATAAACATGATGAATACATTGAACTTGCAGAAAGATTAGGAAAAAAACTATATGGTGTAGAAGGATTTTCAAATGTTGCAAAATATGAAATTGAAAATAATACAAGTTATATAGATAATTTTTTATTTATGCCTATTAGTCCAAAGTTAGCCGTTTTATCTGTAAATGTTTTATGGAAGTACCACCATTTTGGCCATGAAATAAAACAATTAAAGTCACCATTAATGACTAAATATATATCCTTTCCTCAAAATAAATATGTTAACTTAGATAAGATTTTAAGAGACGCGAAACAAGATATTGAAGAAAGAAAAATAACAGATTCAAAACAACAAAGATTAATTATGGACTCTTATATACCTAAATATAAAAGCGAAGAAGACACCTATAATTATAAGGTTATTAAAATCAACAAAGAAGAAACTCAGTATTTAAATCATCTTATGATGAATGAGACATTTAGATATATATGTTATAAAAATGAAGAAAATATGATAGATTTAATTAAATCATACAATTATCTTCAAAGTACTAGTGTTCCTAATATTAAGAAAAATTTTAAAGGATTTGTTGATCTAATAAAAAAACAATAAAACCTTAAAAATCAGTCATGTAGTACATTTTCTGTACTATTTTATATTTTTAAATCTTCTTATAATGAAAATAAAAGGAGATAAAAATATGAAAAAAATCTTTCAATCTTTAAAAACAGTTAACTATAAGTTATGGTTAGCAATATTAGTTACATTTTTAATGCCAACAATTTATAAAACCTTTAGAATTTTTTTGTTAGGAAGTTATCCGAACTCTTCAGGTTTAGATATCGCAAGCCAACTTCAATGGCTTGATTTGTTTTATGA
>CAZGXD010000175.1:0-1903 GCA_964529625.1 uncultured Muribaculaceae bacterium | reverse complement strand
CCTCTCATTTTTTCTTTATCTAGTTCTTCCATTTTTACTTTGTTTTTCATAATAAATTCCCCCTTTTTAATAAAAACGACTATACTCTACCACCTTATAATTAAAAAGTCAAATTAAGAATTAAAATGAATATAAAACTATCAACTATATATCCTTTATTACTAATGGTTGTTTTATTTTACCAATTGAAATAATGGAAGTCGGATCATAAGAATTAATATTTACTTTAAAAACTTGATTGTTATAATAAGTATTAAAATAATAATCACCCGTCCCTAGGGTTATGAAGGTTGTATATTGAGTATAATCAATTGTTTCCTTAGCTGTTACAATAATCCCTTTAGGAATGGTAACTGTTTTCATAATATTAAAACAAGTAATAATTGTCTCCTCAATATTAATTGGTAATTCCGTATTACTTTTTTGAAAAGCAATTCTAACAAAACGAGATGGAGAAGTATAATCCCCTGGCATTCCAAATGTTCCACCACCTTGACCAAATGGTTTTAAGACTATTTTATCTAAATTTGTTTGTTCACGTTGGGTTAAAGATAAATTCATATAATTACGAAGATTAGTCATATGCCAATCAAATCTAGGACTATTAGCAAGAACTTTAATTGGATTATCAAAAATACATAATCCATCTTTTAAAGGCTCAATAACAATACATTTATTATTTTTATCAGCTACTAACCAATGAAGAGGGGCGATGGAATTAGTAATTGAATCTTCAACCCCAATTATATTAATCTGATTTAAAATATCTATAACTTCATCAACATTACAACAGTGTCCTAATAAAAAATTAACTAGTTCTATCGATCCCACTGGAATTTTTTCTTTAGAACTAGTAATGTTATTATAAATAGCTTCTCCTTGAAAATATAAGGCCATTACCCCTAAACCTTCTTCATTTACACCATCTACCAATATTTCTTTACCAATATTTTGACCAATTCCCATTATTTTATATTGATTTTTAAATTTATAATTATTATAAAAATTAGTCCATTCATAATTTTTCGGAATAATATATAGCTCTGGATCTAGTTCATATGAAAAATCCATTGTTCTACCCATTATTGTTTCTTTACTTTTTGTTTGTAAAGATAATGCTGTACACATAAAATCACCTAACCAATTATATGATTTAATCAATCTAAATATTATAAATTAGTTTTTAAGGATAATTTTATATTTATATAGCATATTATGTAATCTTTTAATAAATAAGCAAATATAATAAATAATCTAAAGTAGTACCTAATTAGTACCCAAGGACATTTTTTAATATAAAAAAACCCTTGATTTACAAGGGTATAATATCTTTATGGCGTCCCCGGAGCGATTCGAACGCCCGACCTATGCCTTAGAAGGGCAGTGCTCTATCCAGCTGAGCTACGAGGACATATGTTCAAAAGAACATATTTAGTATACATCAAACCATTTTATTATTCAATCTTTTTCAAGACTTTTTTAATTATTTCTTTATTTTCAACCCCAATTGATACCTCTTTAACATTATAATTGTCCTTTATTGATAAACAAATAGTATATATTACTTCCTCAAGAATTTGTTCATTAATATTATCATTAAAGATATATTCATTAAATTCCAATTGCATTAAATCATCCACTTTTTCAACTGATAATAATTTAGTATTGTTTGATAAAAAACTCATAAGATTAGAATCATAAACATGACTACTACTTAATTCATCTATTATAATTTGAATTTTTTCACGCTTATCATTAATATATTTTGTTACTGGGACATAATAATATTGATTATTATATTTATTTAAATAATAAATAGTCACTTGATTTATATCCTTATATGTTTCTAAATCGTATTTTTTATTAATTCCAAATTGACGATTTAAGGTACTTGGTAAAAGAG
>CAZGXD010000174.1:667-1970 GCA_964529625.1 uncultured Muribaculaceae bacterium | reverse complement strand
GTTAGATTATAATAATATTATTTACAATTGTAAATATTTATTTTGATTATGTGATTAATAAGTGATTAATTTTAATTATATCACAATATTTTTTATATGATTAACACGTATATAAAAATACATTACATTTCACCAAAAAGATAGAATTATGATATAATTAAATATAAGAAAGAAAATAGATTTAGGGGATTAAATGTGATATTATGAAAAAGAAAATATTAATTAGTTTATTTTTTATAATCCTATTAATGGGATGTACATTAAAACCTTCAACAGAAAATAGTGAACTTTGGGAAGAAGTTCAAAGAAATTATAATGGTCAAATATTTAATATAAACAAGGATAATTCATATTTGAAATATCTTGATGGGGAACTTATTTTTATTGAAAAAAATGATAATCCCAGTGGATTTAAATATAGCAGTATCTATTTTGTAAAAAATGGAGATTACTATTATTATAGTACTAATAAATTAAAAAAAGATTATAATTCAAATAAATATCAAGGTAAAATTAAAATTGAAAAAGATAATAATAAATTAATTATTAATTGTGAGGAAAATAATTTTATTAAATATTATGAAAAAGTAGAAGATCAAACAATAATAGATAAATTTAATTAAAATTATAATAATTAGTAAATAAAGACAAAATAACAAAACACAATTATTAAATATAGTATATGACCTGTTAAAACAAGTAAACAAATAAATAACTAATTTATATTTATCAAACTAATAAAAGCATATTTCATATAATTATATAACGTTATATGTTATACTTATTATATAAAGAAACTAATTTAGGAGGCAAATATGGTAGAACCTAAACATTTAAGTATTAAAGAATTTGTAAATAATAGAACCTATTATACTTCTGACAAAATGGTTTCAATTGTTAAAAATATGATAAAAAAAATAATTACAAAAAAAGCGGTTATTATAGATACCTCAGCAGGATGTGGTTCTTTTTCTAATTTAAAAATTGATTTAAATAATAAATTCATATTTGCTGACATTGACAGATTTGCTTGTGAGTACATGAAAAACAATTTAAAACTTAAGAATGTAATACAAATAAATTCTTTATTAAATGTATCTAGAGAATCCTTTGGCATTAAAGAATCAGATGAATTAATTATTGTTGGTAATCCTCCATATAATGATTGGACATCAAAGAGTAAACAAAATATAAAAAAAAGCACTTAAAAGAAAGTGCTATTCATATCCCTAATTTATCAAACATCTTTTCGACTTTGATAATCTCAGCTTTTTCAACATTAAGATTCTTTAATTTATTTCTT
>CAZGXD010000174.1:0-657 GCA_964529625.1 uncultured Muribaculaceae bacterium | reverse complement strand
TTGATTCAGATTTAAGAGCAAGAGATTTAGGTGTTTCTTTTTTGAGATCTTATAATAAATTAAAAGCCAATTATGTCTGCGTATTACATCCTTTATCCTATTTAATTAAAGAAACTAATTTTAATTCCCTAAAAGAATTTAAAAACAATTATAAATTAATTGATTCTTATATCATAAGTAGTGGGGAATTCTCAAATACAGGGTCAACAAAATTTCCTATTTTAATCGGTTTATATCAGAGAAACAACCAAGGCATGACTTTTGACTATATTAAAAACTTTAACTTTATAGTTGATAATAATAAAACCTTTAGAATGAATAAGTATATAACAACAGATAAGTTTATCAGAAAATATCCTCCCATACTAAGTGACCGAAAAAAATCTGAAATAAATTTATATTTTTATCCATATAGAGATATAAACTCATTAAAAACATCAAAAACATTTATTGTTTCAAAAGAAGATTCATCAGATAAATATATAGTTGTTAATTTGGAAAATTTTTATAAATATTCCTATCTAGAAGTTTTCAAAAATTTTTTTCCCGAAAATTTTGTATATGGAAATTTATCACCATTATTATTAGAAGATTTTGATTATAATTCTCCTATGTTTAATGAAGTAATCTATTATTCTTTGTTTTTTAATAAAGAAA
>CAZGXD010000173.1:0-1979 GCA_964529625.1 uncultured Muribaculaceae bacterium | reverse complement strand
ATTGATTTTGGGGGAGAGTATTCAGGCCATTTATTTTTTAAAGACCGTTTTCCAGGCTTTGATGATGGAATTTATGCCGGACTTAGAATGGCTGAAGTATTATCAGTAACTAAAAAAACAATTCCGGAATTATTGGTTGGAATTAATCATTATTATTCAACTGAAGAAATTAAAATTCCCGTCGCTGATGAACTTAAATTTAAAGTTGTTGATAAAATTAAAGAAATTTTTAGAAAAAGAGAATATAATTTTTTAGAAGTAGATGGAATTAGAATGGATACTGATAATTATTGGATCTTAATTAGGGTTTCTAATACTACTCCAAATTTAACTTTAAGATTTGAAGCTAACACTTCAAGTTTATTAGAAGAAATAAAAAAAGAATATCTTTTATTAGTATCAGATATTATTAATTCAATTGACAATTAAAACAGATGGTGATATTCTTATATAAAAGTAAGGAAGGTAGTTTTATGATGAAAAGAAAAAAAGGATTTACTTTAATTGAATTATTAGCCGTGATAGTAATCTTAACTTTAATCGCTGTTATTGTTGTTCCAGTTGTTTTTGGAATAATTGATGACGCTAGAATGGGGGGATTTAAAGATTCAGCTTATGGTATTATAAAGGCTGCTGAATTTAATTATTCCTGGGATTTAATGGAGAAAAAAACACCCGAAATAGTAACATATACGTATACTAATGGTGTGGAGACTGTTGATCCAACCGATAGAAATAAGTTAGATTATAAAGGAGATAAACCAAAGTCAGGAACTGTTAGTGTGAATGCTGAAGGTGAAATAGCGCTCGCCATTACTGATGGTAGTCACTGTGCTACAAAGGGATTTAATGATGATGAAGTTTCAGTTAAAAAAATGGAAGAAGACAAGAAATGTGAATGTAATGATATTAATACTGAAGAATAAATAAGAGGGATAATAAATATCCTTTTTATTTTAATTAGGGGGTGAGAGATGAATCTTTTTCAAATAAACAAATTATCTTTTGAAAAATATAAAGACTTTATTACTAAGGATAAATATATTTCTAAAAAAGAAATAAACAATTTTATTCAATCAACTAAATTTGATTTAGATGGTTTTAAGGATATAGAAGAAATAAAAAAATATGTAAAAGGACATAATGATTTTTTTATAAAAACAAAATTAGTAACTGAAAAAGAATATTTTGATAATATGTTTATCAAAACTGATAAAAATATAAAACTTGATTTAGAGCAACGATTAGCCATTTTAACTGAAGAAGATTATGCGATGATTATTGCTGGAGCTGGGAGTGGGAAAACTACGACTATGGTTGCTAAAGTAAAGTATTTAATTGAAAAATTAAAAGTAAATCCTAAAGACATTATTTTGATTTCCTATACTAATAAAGCCGTGGCTGAATTAAAACAAAGATTAAATCAAGATTTTAAAATTCCTGTTGAAGTTTATACTTTTCATAAATTTGGTTTAGAGGTTTTAAAAGAAAATAATGATAAACCAATATCGATTGTAACTAATAGTTATAAGATTATTTTTGATTATTTTAATAAAAAACTTAGTGGTAATAAAAAGAAATTAGAAGAATTTTTATTTTTTTTTATTAATTATTTTGATACTTCAAATTTAAAAATGGATTCTAATCTAGGAGAAGAATATTGTAAAATAATAAAAAGAAATAATTATTTAACTTTAAAAAAATATAATAAAGAAACAATGGATAATCAAATTGAAAAAAAACCATTAAAAAAAGAATGGTTAATGACAAATGAAGAAATAATGATTGCTAATCTTTTAGATAGTTATAATCTTAAATATGATTATGAAAAACCATATCCTTATTTAAAACTTTATTTACCTGATTTTACTATTTATGTTAAAGATAACATCTATTATTTAGAGCATTATGAAATCAAAGAAAAAGGGAATGATAAGAAATATAATTATTTTGAAAATAAAAAATATCGACAAAAAATT
>CAZGXD010000172.1:0-1983 GCA_964529625.1 uncultured Muribaculaceae bacterium | reverse complement strand
GCTGGAAAAACGGCGAATCCCGAAGGACTATATTTAAAAGATGTATTTTATTAAGAAATAGAAATTGAATACGAGGTAAACATGAAAAAGGGTGGGTTTCAAAATTATAAAAAGATATGGTTTTATATAAAAGGTAGTAAATGCTCTTTAATTTGCTATACAATAATAAGTGTTATTGAAGCTATTATTAGTGCAGTAGTACCTTTGTTTTCTGCTAAAATCATTTTGAGTTTAACTGCAGGAATAATTAATGAGTTGATATTAACTTCAGTAATTATTCTTTTTCTAGAAATAATATTATATATAATGTATTATTTTAAAGGACATTATTTTATTAAAATTTATCAAAAAACCTTAATAGAATTACAAATAGCAGTTGCTAGAGAAACCCTAAATTTAGAAATAAGAGAAATAGAAAAAGCATCATCGGGAGTGTTTATTGATAGATTAAACAAAGATATCCAAGAAATATCAACAATTTTTATGGAATATACTTATTGGACATCTCGTATAATATCAAACATTGGAGTTTTAATAGCGATTTTAATTTTAAATAAATATTTATTTGTGTTCTGTCTAACATCATCGTTTGTTATATTTTTTATAAATAAAATAAGATTAAACAAACAATATAAAATTCAAAAAGAAGTTAGAAAAATTAAGGAAAAGAAAACCGGGCTTATTAGTGAATTAGTCCGTGGTATAAAAGATATTAAAGTTTTAAATACAGTCAATACAATATTAAATGAAACATCAAATAAGGTTAAAGAAGCTTCGGCTGAAGAAATAAAAATGATGAATATACAAAGAAGTTACTTTCTTTTAGAAAATAATATTGAAAATTTAAGTGATTTATTATTTATAATTTTTGGATGTTATTTATATTTAAATAAAATGCTAACAATTCCAGTTTTTGTTATTGTATATAATTATCAATCTAAAATAAAAAATTTATTATTAGGTGTTACTCAGTTGTTAGAATATAATAAAAAGTTTGTTGTTTCAGCTGAACGTGTCTTTGAAATAATATCTTCTGATAAATTTAAAAAGGAACAATTTGGACCTCAAAGTAAGAAGAAATTAAGTGGTTCAATAGAATTTATTAATGTTAATTTTGACTATGATAAAAATAAAAAAACAATTAATGATATGTCTTTTAAAATTGAGCCAAATGAAACTGTTGCATTCGTTGGAAAAAGTGGAGTTGGGAAATCAACCTTATTTAATCTAATTACAAAATTATATACGATTGATTCAGGATTAATATTATTAGATAATATTGATATAAATCAATTAAATTGTGAAACTATTCGCAACAATATGTCCTTGATTACTCAAAATCCTTATATTTTTAATATGTCAATTAAAGAAAATTTACTTTTAGTAAAAGAAAATGCTACTATGGAAGAAATAAGAGAATCCTGTAAAATTGCATATTTAGATGAGTTTATTATGTCACTACCTAATAAATATGATACAATAGTAGGTGAGAATGGTGTAGTTTTATCTGGTGGTCAAAAACAAAGACTTGCCATTGCTAGAGCATTATTAATGAAAACAGAAATAATATTATTTGATGAAGCTACAAGTGCGCTTGATAATGAAACTCAAAATAAAATACAAAATGCGATTTTTAATATGAAAGGCGAATATACAATTCTAATAATTGCCCATCGATTATCAACAATTATTAATAGTAATAAAATATTTGTAATAGATGATGGTAAAATAATTGCAAGTGGGTCTCATGATGAATTATTAAAAAAATGTGAATTATATAAAAGATTATATAAAATGGATTTTAAGGTTAATTTTTGAAAGAAAATTAGAAAACGAATAGTTGAAATACTATAAAAAATTTGATATAATCATAATCGGTACATTTTTATATCTATTTAATATAAATCGTGGGAAGAGTTATATTAAAAGATTGGGAAAGGAAAAATTATATGAAAGATACATATATGCAAAAAAAGGAAGAAG
>CAZGXD010000171.1:0-2026 GCA_964529625.1 uncultured Muribaculaceae bacterium | reverse complement strand
TTTAATTATTAAAAGGGATAATAATAGGGGTTTAAATGAAGCAACAAAATTATTATTTCAGTTAATTATTGCGATAGTTTTCTTTTATTTGTTTATGTTAGCAGGAAATGAACCCTTACTTTGGATTCATTCTTTAAATATAAAATTAAATATAAAATGGTTTTATGGTGTCTTCATTTTATTAGTCTTAGTTGCTAGTAGTAATGCTGTTAATATAACTGATGGTTTAGATGGTTTAGCTGGGGGGCTAGCTGTGATTGCCTTTTTGGCTTTTGGAATTATAAGTTGGGGAACAGGATGGTTAGATGGTTATGAAGAACTGGCTTTATTTTGTTTTGCTTTAATTGGTTCGCTACTGGGTTTTTTAATCTTTAATGTTAGTCCAGCAAAAGTTTTTATGGGGGATACTGGTTCTCTAGCCCTTGGGGCAACAATGGGGGCAATTGCTATAATTACTCGTCATGAATTATTATTAATAGTAATTGGAATTGTTTTTGTAATTGAAACAATGAGTTGTGTTATTCAAAGAATATACTATAAATTTACTAAAAAAAGATTATTTTTAATGACTCCAATTCATCATACTTTTGAAAAAAAGGGTTGGAATGAAAGAGATATTGTTAAACTGTTTTGGATTGTTGGATTAATAGGAGCAATGATTGCAATTATATATGGGGTTTGGTGGTAATTTGAAAAACGAAAGAATTGATTATTTATTACTAATTACTATTATTATAATCGCTATTTTTGGAATAATTATGATATATTCAGCATCTTATATATGGGCTGAATATAAATTTAATGATCCTTTTAAATTTGTTAAATATCAAATTTTATTTTTTTTAATTGGTATAGTTTTAATGCGAATAATCAGTAAAATAAATTATTATACTTATTATGAATACTCTAATCTTATTTTATTAAGTTGTATCATTTTATTAATTCTTGTTTTAATTCCAGGCATAGGAACAGTTAGGAATGGTAGTCGTAGTTGGTTTGGAATTGGTTCATTTGGAATTCAACCAAGTGAATTTACTAAACTAGGGCTTATAATTTTTACTGCCAAATATTTATCTAAAAATATAAAAGATATTAAAGATATAAAAAAAGGAGTCTTACCAATTATTATTCTGACAGTAATTATTTTTGGTTTGATAATGTTACAACCAGATTTTGGAACAGGGACAATATTAGTTATGACAATTATGGGAATTCTTTTTATTTCAGGAGTTCATTTATCCTTTTTTATGAAAATAGGAATAGTAGGACTTTTAGGAATAGTAGGTCTTATTATTGCTGCCCCTTATCGGGTTGCAAGAATTCTTTCTTTTATTAATCCTTGGGAAGATCCATTGGGTTCAGGATTTCAAATTATTCAATCTTTATATGCTATTGGTCCTGGAGGCTTATTTGGGTTTGGATTTTTAAATTCTAGGCAAAAACACTTTTATTTACCAGAACCACAAACTGATTTTATTTTTTCAATAATAAGCGAAGAATTTGGCTTTTTAGGAGTAATTATAGTAACTTTCTTATTCCTAATAATAATAATTAGAGGTTTTAAGATTGCAAGAAATTGTAAGGAATTATTTGGTAAATTTTTAGTATCAGGAATTACCTTTGGACTTTCTTTTCAAACTTTACTTAATTTAATGGTGGTAGTAGGTTTAATCCCTGTTACAGGAGTTACTCTTCCTTTTTTAAGTTATGGTGGTAGTAGTTTATTAATTACATTAATTAGTATGGGGATAATTTTAAATGTTAGTAGATATCAGAAGTAGAAAAGGGTTTAAGAAACAATTCAATTTCTTTTGAAATATAAGAGATAATAGGATTGTTTTTATTTTTAACTGCCAAACTTGGGTATTCGCGTCTAAAACTTTAGATTTAAATAAATATCAATATCGTGATATAATAAATAGTAATAAGGCTGATACTATAGCAATAATTTTTTTAAAAAGAAAAAAGGGGATTAAGATTATAATGACAAAGTATGAAAAATGGCGAGAGTTAGAAATTGATCCAT
>CAZGXD010000170.1:0-2027 GCA_964529625.1 uncultured Muribaculaceae bacterium | reverse complement strand
GTATTCATTATTTCAAACATATCTATTTTTCTAAATATATATCTATTTAAAAGATAACTATCAAAATAACCATCATTCATTTTATGTAATCTAATATTTTTATCTATATAATTGAGTTTTAATTTCCAAAACTCTTTTTCATTAAAATTATTAAATATAAAATCCTCAATATAATATGAAATATCATATACATAATCTTTATGTATATTATTAATTAATTTATCAAGTATATTCTTTTTTAAATTAAAATCACTTTTACTAAGTATTTCATCCCATATATTTAAACATTCATCAATAAACATACTTGTTCCACCTGCTGAATCATCCATCTCTAAACTCATAATTTTAACAAACATATAATTTGATAAATCAAAAGCATCTTCCAATAAATTATTTTGAATCATTATAATAATTTCATTTTCTAAAATTTGAATTAAATCCATCATTAAATCATAGGCATCATTATAATCAATAAATTGAACACTATGATTATATGAATTAATAATATCATTAATTTCCTGTTTTACTGATTGAACATCCCCTATACTAAATTTATAATTAATTTTCTTTTTAAACTCCCTTAATAAAGTTTTATCACCTTTTAATACATTAATTAAATAACTTTTAATTAATTCCATATCAGCCCCATTTACTATCTCTTCAATAACTTCAGCACCTTTTTCAAGTTCAATATACTTCTCATTATCTGAAACATAATAAAGGGTCGCTGCTAAATGTTTACAATGATTACCATCCCTTGCATATGGACAATCACACCTTAAACTTGTTATTATGTTTTCTTCTTTACTTATTTCAACATTATATGTTTTAGTCCCATAAACACTTGCTGTTATTTTATCATCACTAACAGAAACATTATCTACTAAACCTTTCATAAAGTATTCATACCCACGAATCAAAACAATCTCACTAAATAAATTTTTCCACATAATTTACTCCCTTTTTTATAATTAATATAACCATACAATTCATTTTCTTTTATGATATCGATTACAATTTCAATAACCATATCTCTAATAACTTTTCACCATTATTATAATCTTTAATTTTCCTTATAAATTCTTTTTGCTAATTCAAATGCCAATAATACAATTTTTTCCTTTTCATTTAGTTTAATATCATTCCCTAAACTTCTCATATCCCAATTAGTTGAATCTAAATTATCAGCTGCATAAAAAAAATGAAATAATTTTTTGCCTCTAAACTTTGCAACTGTAGACATTGCAGAACACTCCATATCAACACAAACACACCCTTGGCTTTTTCTAGTATTCATCTTATCTCTAGTTTCCCTATATGGTGCATCTGTTGTCCATACTTTTCCTTTTGTATAAGAATAATCATGTTCTATTAATACTTGTTCAAACAAATCAATATACTTTTCATTTACTGCGACTTCTTTATTTGCTTTTGCATAATGATAGCTTGTTCCTTCATCCCTTAATGCAGAAGTTGGTATTATTATAGAACAATCATCAATATTCTTATCAAGAACACCACATGTTCCAAATAAAATTATTTTTCCAATCCCATTGCCAATACTTCTTCATAACTAACAGTACAAGCTGATGCTCCTACCCGTGACATGAAAAAAGCAATTTTTATATTTTTATAATCAATTTCGTATACTGGAACCTTTCCGTTAGCACTACTAATTTCTGCTATCTGCTTAGGATTATACATTTCAACATATTTATCAATTAACTTTTTTGAAAAACATGATACCCCAATCTTTGGAAAATCCTCAATTTTATTTTCAAATTCATTTGGATTTAGAATTGCTCTTTTATTTGAATCAAATTCATTTAATAACATAATCAAACTCCATTCATTTTTATTTTTAAATTTTCTGTTTCAATGCATAAACAAGCCAATTTTTACCTAATGTATCATCTTTAATTTCTTTATTTTTTTTATAATTACTAATTTTAGAAAAAAACTTATAAATTAATTATATCATACAAATAAGTAATTAAAAATTTTAACCTAAATTTGACAGTAAATAA
>CAZGXD010000169.1:0-2030 GCA_964529625.1 uncultured Muribaculaceae bacterium | reverse complement strand
CATAAAATAAAAGCATCAATTCGCTTTAAAGGACGAGAAATGGCTCATCCTGAATTAGGAAAGAAAGTTTTAATTGATTTTGCTAACGCTTTATCAGATATTAGTGAAATTGAACAACAACCAATACTTGAAGGACGAGTAATATCCTTGATATTAACACCTCAAAAATAAAAAAGGAGGAAAATATGCCAAAATTAAAGAAGCATAGGGGATTATCAAAAGTATTAAAAGTAAGACCTGGAAAAACAATCAAAAGAGGGAAAACAGGTAGTAGACATAATACAGGAAAAAAGAATGCCGATTACAATAGGAAACTTAGAAAAGGAACAGTTTTAAGTGAATCAGATTATAAAAGAATTAAGGAGTTACTTAAATAATATTAAAGGAGGAAAAGTATGCCAAGAGTTAAAAGAGGAACAGTACACCGAGCCCGTCGTAAAAAAGTATTAAAACAAGCTAAAGGTTATTTTGGTAGTAAACATCGTTTATACCGAACATCCAAAGAACAAGTAATGCGATCATTAAATTATGCATATCGAGATAGAAGGCAAAAAAAGAGAGATTTTAGAAAATTATGGATTACTAGAATTAATGCAGCTTGTAGGGAAAATGAAATTAGTTATTCTAAATTTATTAACGGTTTAAGAAAAGCAGGTGTTGTTATAAATCGTAAAATGCTTTCAGAAATAGCAATAGATGATAAAGGATATTTTACAAACTTAGTAGAAATAGCTAAAAAAGCTCTTAATAATAAAGAAACAATAAAAGTAGTAGTACCAAAGGAAGAATTGGGAGAAGAAACTAAGAAAATTCAAGAAGTAAATAAAGAAGTAAAACAAGAAAAGGAAGAAACTAAGGAAGTAGAATTAACTAAATTAACAGTTGTTGAACTACGTGAGATAGCAAAAGAAAGAAAAATTAGTGGGTATTCAACAATGAGAAAAGCAGACTTAATAAAAGTTTTAGAAGCATAAATTTATGCTTTTTTTAATAGGTATAAAATATATCATATGATATAATATTTAAAAGAGGTGAAATGATGATAAATTTATATATAGATTTTGATGGGGTTATTTTAGATACAATTAATGTTACGATGGAACTTATGAATGAACAAAATATTGATATTAAAGATGTTAAAAAAGTTAGTGAATTTTATACAACTTTAGATTGGCAATACGTTTTATCAATTACCCCAGAAATTAATGATAGTTTAAGTTCAATTCAAAAATTATTGGATACTAAATTATTTGATATTTCCATTTTGACTCATGTTAATTCATTAAATGAAGCGATTCAAAAGGTTCATTATATTAGGAAGTTTTTTAGGGATATAACCGTTATTCCTGTTCCTAAAGTAATTTCAAAAACTAAAATGGTTCAAACAGCGGGTTCAATTTTAGTTGATGATTATGCTGGTAATTTAAGGGAATGGGAATCGGAGCATGGAATTGCGATTCGGTTTTCCCCTAAATTAAATGGGAAAGGATTTTTAGTAATTAATCGATTAGATCAAATTATTGATATTTTTTCAGAAAAAACGGAATAATTTTAAGTGGAGAAGAGGAAGAAATAGAAATGACAATTATGTTAGAAGTAATAAATGGTAATAATTTAATTAATAAGGAAATAACCCTAACTAATAAAGATAAAATAAAAATTAAAGAAATTTTAAAAAAGGTAAATAAAAGAGTTCTCTATGATAGTAAAATTCATGGTTATTATCATTCAAAACGAGTTTTTTTATTTTCTTATCTAATTGCAAAACATGAAAAATTAAATGAAATAGACTTTCAAATTATAATTGACGCAGCTTTATATCATGATATTGGAAGAATAAATGATTATGAAGATTCCCTTCACGGATATTGTGGAGTTTTAAAAATTGATAAAATAATTACTCATCCTATTTATAAAGAACAAGCAAACTTAAATATTTTAAAAGCAATTATTGATGGACATTCAGTTGATGATAAACATAAGGATTATTTTATAAAATATTATGAAATCGTTGATATTAATCGTTATTA
>CAZGXD010000168.1:0-2052 GCA_964529625.1 uncultured Muribaculaceae bacterium | reverse complement strand
AGGAAAAATGAAAAAGAAATTAATTTTTACAGGTATTATTTGTACTATCATGATGGTTGCTATCACTATGATAATTAACGCAAATTCGAGTTTTAAACCTATCGAACCATCTGGGAGTTTAAACGGTTTACCTGTTTATTACAATCACGCTACTTATGCTTTAGACACTAGTACACCAGAAAAAGCCTACGGTGCTAGTAAATATGTTTTTATCGCTAAAATAGATGACATATTAAGGACCGAATATGTAAACCCAGTTGAGATAGAAGTGGGAATTGGAAAATTCGATATTGTTTACGATCCTATTACTGTATACAGTGCGACAGTTGTGAAAAATATAAAAGGTGAATTAACAACATCTGAACCAATTGAGATTACTCAAAATGGAGGTATTTCTAAAGATGGCAAGAGTTATATTTTTATGGAAGATAGTTCATTGTTAAAGATAGGTGACTATTATATAATATTAACTGGTGCAAATGAGGATGGTGGCTCTTTAGATGTAACTAATCCACAAAGAATAATTTCATTTGGAAACAACTTAGACTTAATAAAAAATGTGCAACAAGGTAAAATCAGTACTTCTATGAAGGAAGATAAAGAAACTGCTAAACTTGTTGATACAATAGAGAATTTTATAAATGCTGCTGAAAAAGAAGAAAAACCCGTAACATTATTTGAAAACGCAGCTAAAGTACCAGTTTTAGACAATGTTTCTAAATATGATGTAAACTATAAAAAGTAACCTTAATATTAAAGAACTTTTATAAAAAAGTTCTTTTTTTATGTTATTATATTAATATAAAGGAGGTATTCAATGAAACGATTTATTAAGACAAGTTTAATTATATTTATTATTCTTTTAAGCATCATTATGATAGATATTGTTCAAGCTAAAGTTTTTAGTAATAGTCCGATTTTATCAAAAAGATATACTCTACAAGATAAAGATAGTTATGTTGACAAAGGATTTTTAACTGACACTTATTATTGTGTAAAAGAAAAAGACATCGTGACTGTAAAATGGTATTTTAAACTAAATAAATTCACTTGCCCTATTGAGTAAGATCACGTAAAAACATAAACAAAAAATCAATATCAACAGGTGAAGTATTTTTATTATTTTTAGATTTGGTCTAATCGAATTTGGAATTTTCCAAATTATATCAAATATTTAATTTATTATAATGTGGTTTAAAATTCTTTCTTTTACAAAACCCGAATACATAATTTATTCTCCAGTTTCACGCCTTGAACATTTGATTTACTTTTACCAACTATATTAGCAAATATATTGTTTCATAGTCATTTTAAAATCTTAGTTTTATCCCTAATATACGACACGACTATAGGTATTGTTGAAAGATAACGTGCTATTGACTTTTGCAAGAGTATATCTTGACTTTGACAGTTGTAAAGTAGTTAAAGGCCCTTAAACCCTTAAAAACAAAGGGATTGAGGGCCTTTGTTTATGGGAAAAAAGTGCGTATTTTCCCTATCCTTTTAATTGAGTGAAAATCTTTTTAATTAATTTATAAGTTAATATTTCATAATCAGTTCTAAAGTTAAAAACATCATGTAAATCATCGGTTAAATCTGTTCTTTCATAAGTAGGGATATAACCATCTCCTTTAGATTCTACTACTTTCATATTTTTTAATGTTTCTAATATTTGGGAAGTAGTGTATTTATAATTTAATTTCTTTTCCATTATTCTATATATTAATAATGCTATAAAACAAGTTAGGAAATGGGCTTTAATTCTGTCATCCCGAGATAATTCAATAGGTCTTGTTAAAAAATCATGTTTCATTATTCTAAATGATTCTTCTATTTCCCATCTTCCTTTTGTTACTTTTAAGATAGTTTTTATATCATCTTTAAGATTAGTTGTTATAGCATAATAACCATCATATTTTTCTTCTTCTTTAATTAATGTTTCATTAATAGAATATTTATAAGTGTTAACCTTTTCATTATCTTGAGTTAAAGCTTCTTCATTTATAAACCTTCTATAATCATTTTGATTGTGATTTAAACTTATTTTATCAC
>CAZGXD010000167.1:0-2053 GCA_964529625.1 uncultured Muribaculaceae bacterium | reverse complement strand
AGTGCAATTACCATTTCCTTTTCACTTATAAACATATTAATTCTCCTTTACTTTTTTATAAAAACTTTTTAATGCGGTTCTCCATTTGTTAATATGAGAACCACTACTATTTTCATCAAAGAAAATACATTGTCCTAATTCATTGAATGTTTCGTTGGCTATTCTTAGTTTATCTTCAATATAATTATACCTATCTTCAAAAGAATTTGGTAGTGATTTTATTAGATTACCATAACTTGACATAAAATGCTTATAACATTGTGGTCTCGAAAAATGCCATTTGTAATCATTATTTTGTGTTTCAATAAAATAATTATTTTTATCAAAGATTTCATCAAGATTTTTGTTTTCTTTTATAACTTCCAAATATACATATTCTATCCATTGAAATAATTTACTACTAAAAACTCTAGGATTAGGTCCTCTTCCATTATATTTTTCATTTTTAAATTTTCTTCCATCATAATTTCTTAAATTTTCATAGATACCTAAAGAAACTCCTGTTGCTCCTGCTGCCGTATAAAGTATAGTTTCAATATCGCTATATCCAACGATTACTTCCATATCATTTTTTCTCAAAGTATAAATAAAAGTCATAATTCTAACTAGATAATTAATATCAGATACTCTTTTATATGTTCTATCGTTTGATGGTATCAAATAAATACCGTCAATATTTTCGTTATCTGTAATCTGAGATAAATAACTATCGAATAATGTATCATTCTTTGCCATTTCATCATCAAAAATTACAGTTAACAAGACTTCCTTATTTACTTTTTGTTCTTTTATTTCATTAACAAATGGTTGCACTATTAATTTATTTAAAAGTTTAAATTTGTTATTTATATTAACAATACTAGGGTCATCATTTTCTGATTTAATTTGATCATACAGTTCCCCATAATTTTCATCTAGTGATAGTAAATTTAAATCTATTGTAGGGATAACAATGTATTTTAAAACAATATTATTTTGATATTCAACACATTTTTGAGCTATTTTATTTTTTTCTATCATAAAGTCATAAATACTATCCACTTCTTCTAATATTTTGAAAGAAAGATAATTATCTTTATATATATTCAATAGATAAAACTGTGAATCGAAAAAACTATTTTTAATTATCCCATCATCTAATTCTGAAATAATTTTCTTTGACATATCTAGTGGGGAGAATATAAAACCATCCCCAATATGGTCTTCACTAAATACTTCCATATTCCATTTGTATCTAAATCCACACTGATGAAATAACTTTACATCTTTCATTTAATCATCTCCTAACAATTCATTTATTTTTGTTAATATTACTTTACTATTTCTATACCTATTATATGGTAATTTTTCAAGTAGGATTTGCAATAGTTCTTTTAATCCATCACTAATATTAATTTCCTCGTCAAAACTTAAATCTGAAAAGGTAATCTCATGATTATTTCTAAAAGGTCTTTTCCCATAATAGGCTTCGTAAATAATAATTCCAATACTGAACATGTCTGATTTTTTTCCAAACAAATCACGATTATTTAAAAATTGTTCGGGGGGCGCGTATCCAGGGGTATATGCCATACCACCTATAGTAACTGAATCGCTATTTAAATTTTTTGCTATCCCTAAATCCAAAATTACTGGCTTATCATTTCTAATAATGATATTTTCTGGTTTAATATCCCTATGTACAATATCGTTATCCCATATGTAAGAAATTCCAATTATTATGTTTTTTAAAAGTTTTAAACAACTTTCTTCCTTTAAAAAATATTTTTTTTCATTAAATACATCTCTTAATAAAACACCATCAATAAATTCTTCATAAATTAAAAAATGATCATCATCTACTTCATAATAAAATATTTTAGGGAAATATTCACAATCTAGATTATTTTGGAATTCTATCTCTTTTTTAATTCTATTAATAGCTTCTAAATTTAATTGTTCTTTTTTTATACATATACCATATTTGGTATGTAAAATTTTACGAACCTTTTTCTGCCCACCTGTTAAATATTTAATTATACCAACTAGATTTTTTAAATTATTTCATCAACAT
>CAZGXD010000166.1:0-2054 GCA_964529625.1 uncultured Muribaculaceae bacterium | reverse complement strand
GATATTAATATTATTAGATGTTTTATTACTAAAGTAGTAGCATCCTTTAAGGAAATATTGACCCCAATTAGATATAATAAAATAATTGATGGAATAAATGATTGTTATCTAAGACCACATCTTTTTTGCCGTCAATATTTTGAAGATGTTGTAGTTACTTTTTTGAATTGTACTAAAAACCAAAGAGTTAAAAAGTTTATGAATTTTGCAAATAAAATATATAATTTTTATGATTATTTAGAATATGAAGAAATCTGTAAACAAGTAGAAAAATATGCAAAAGAGAACAATTGTAGTATCGATGACATAGGAATTTGTGATTATCCAACTTCTATTGATTGGTAAAGATAGGGGAAGTGAAATAATATTCACTTTATAAGGTAATATTGATAGGTGGTAGTAGTGGAATATTTAAAAAAACATTCTAATCAGGAAATCGTTGCTTATTTTAAAATTTTAAGTGAAGATTATCCATGTTTTATTGATAAATATATTAAAACAAAAGAGCTCCAACGACTTCATGGAATCGGTCTTTTTTGTGGCTGTGATTATACTAAATTACATTCCTGTAAATATTGGTATTCGAGATTAGATCATAGTGTTGCTTGTGCATTAATGACTTGGCATTTTACAAAAAGTAAGGCTCAAACTTTAGGGGCTTTATTTCATGATTTAGGAACCCCAACTTTTAGCCATTGTATAGATTATTTATTAAATGACTTTGTTAATCAAGAGAGTTCAGAAAAACAAGTAGAAGAAATAATTAATAATTCAGATGAAATAATGAAATATTTAAAGGAAGATGGTCTAGAAGTTGATAAGGTTATTGATATTGATAAATATACTATTATTGAAAATAAAGGACCTAAAATATGTGTTGATAGACTTGAGGGTATTATTACAACTGGGTTAGTATGGTGTCATTTTTGGACAATTAATGACATAAAAGAAATATATGATAATATTACGGTGTTAACAAATGAAGAAAATGAATTAGAAATAGGATTTAAAGATTTAGATGTTGCTAATATGTTTTTTGAAGGAGTATTTAAATATAGTATGGTTTTGCAAAAAAATGAAGATAAATTAACGATGCAATTTATAGCTGATACTCTAAAAACATTAATTGATAATAAGATTATTTCATTTAATGATTTATATTTATTATCTGAAGAAAATATAATAAGAATTATTAAGAATAATTCATTAACAAGTAAAACATGGCATATCTTTGAAAATACTACTACTATAAAAAGAACTTCCTTACGACCTAAAAATAAATATTATATTTCTGTTAATTGTAAAAAAAGATATGTTATCCCATTAGTAAAAAAGGATAATAAAGTTATTCGATTAAATCTTATCTCCAAACAATGTGAAGAATTACTCAATCAATATTTAAATTACGATGACAGTAAATATGCATATCTAGAAACATAAAAAAAGGATAATTAATATCCTTTTAATATTTTCTAGGACTTGTAAAGTCTTTTTGGATAAATGTTAAAGAAAAGAGGGCTACACATAAAAGAATAAAACCATAAATAATAGTTTTAAAATTCATATCTAACCATCCATTATAACTAATTTTGGCACTAAAAACAAAAAATATAATTGCTCCAATTAAACCAATAATGTTATATATTTTATAATGTTTATATTTAACTTTATTAGCAATTAAATCAGCTATTTTAAAAGCGGCCCCAATTTCTAAAAAGAATATTAAATAAAATAAATACTTCATGTTATCTCTCCTTACTGTTTATATTATATTCCAATCTATCTCTATATATTTATATTGTATCATTTTTTATTATAAAATTCAAAAAAAAGAAACTGCCCCCCTGTGGCAGTTTCATATAAAAGAATAAAAAGGGGTCGGCTAGTGTAATACTAGCACCAATTCGCCTAATTTGAATTGGCGATTAATATAGTAAACCAAACGAGTAAGAATGTCAAGCCCTTTCTTAAAAAAAGTGTTATAATTAAGAAAGAAGGAGAAAAAATGCAAAAATTAGAAGAAATTAAAGGAATCGGACCTAAAACTTTAATCT
>CAZGXD010000165.1:1556-2054 GCA_964529625.1 uncultured Muribaculaceae bacterium | reverse complement strand
AGTAATATTATCAATAATAATGGTGATAGTAACTCCTATTATTGTTAAAACTATCGATGATGCAAAGAAAGGTGCTTTTAAAAATTCAGCGTATGGAATGATTAAAGCGGCTGAATTTGAATATGCTAAAAAAACTTTAGAAGATAATGGTGCCGTGACCGTAACATATACGTATGAAGATGGTATTGAAACTTCAAATCAAGATGGATATGCATTAGATTATAAGGGAACAAAACCAACTAGTGGAAAACTTAAAGTAACTGCTCAAGGTGAAGTTTCTTTAATGCTTCATAATGGTACTTACTGTGCTGAAAAGGACGCAGATACTGATACAGTAACAATTACCGATAAAAGTGCTAGTGCTTGTACGATAAGTCCATAATTATTTTTATTAAATTAATAAAATAAAAGTCAAAGAAATTCTAGAATATTACAAAAGCATAAAATAGCAAATACAAAAATTAAAAACTACATTTGAGTAGTTTTTTTGTAATAATT
>CAZGXD010000165.1:0-1546 GCA_964529625.1 uncultured Muribaculaceae bacterium | reverse complement strand
GAAATATAAAGGGAAATATGGGTAGATGTTGTTGAAACATTGCACACTACCATAGATTACTAGGAGGAAAAAAATGATAAATAAAAGGGGTATGTGGTTTTTGACCTTGTTTAGTTTGATTTTAGTGCTAAGTGTTTATTATATAACTATGCCATCAGAATTATTATTAATGAAATCAATTAAGGATAAGGATGAAAAGAATTCTGAAAAGGAAACAGTTGTTATCCAAGAAAGTGAAATTTTAACAGCATTAAGAGTTGAAGCTGATGAACAATATTATGCTAATATGAGTGATTTAAAAATGATTTTAACTAATATTGAGACTACTGTTGATGATAAAAATAATGCTTTTGAAAAATTAAAATTACTTAATGTTGTAAGAGGTGAAGAAGAAAAGATTGAAAAACAAATTCAAGATGAATTTAAAATGAAAACTTTTGTTAAAATAGAAGGCAATCAAATTAGAGTTGTTGTTGCTAGTGATGAGCATGATAATAAATTAGCTAATGATATTATGCGACTTATTCAGAATAATTATGAAAATAAAATGTATATTTCGGTAAAATTTCAAAAATAATTTTATTCTTATTTCTCTGTTTTTGGGCGAATTATCTCACTAAAGGGGATAGTTTTCATAGAATAATATGAGGAAATATCAACCACCCAACTTAGGAAGTGAGGGAAATAATGAATAAAAGCATTCTAACCAAAAGGGAAAAAGAAGTTTTTGAATTACTTATTCAAAATAAATCAACTGTTGAAATAGCTAAGGAGTTAAATATTAGCGAAAAAACAGTTCGCAATCATATTTCTAATGCTATGCAAAAATTAGGTGTTAAAGGTCGAGCTGGAGCAGTAGTAGAACTTTTAAAACTTGGGGAACTTTCATTATAAAAATCGTATTAAAAAACGATTTTTTTCATATAATTAGTTGAGGTGAAATATGTTAAAAAAAATAATAACGAAAAAAATATTAGTAACTACGATTGCTTTAGTAGCTTTACTTTTATTATATTTGATTCCTAAAACAACTAAGTTTCAAGAACAATTACCTCAAGAATTAGAATATGTTGAAATGAAAGTTAATACTAATATTGTTTATTTACTTGATAGTTATAATTTTCTAGGGCGAACGGAAGTTGTTACGAATACTAGCAATCGAACAATTGAAACAAAAGTAAAAGAATTAATGGAAATATTAATAAAAGGGGGAACTTTACAAGATAAAATTCCTAGTGGTTTTAATTCAATATTACCAACTGATACTAAAATTTTGAGTTTAAAATATGAGGATAATTTATTGAAAATAAATTTATCAAAGGAATTATTAGATGTTTCTGAAGAACTAGAAGAAAAAATGATAGAAGCAATTGTCTATACCTTAACTAGTATTGAAGAAATACATAATATTATTTTATATGTAGAAGGGGATGTTTTAACTCAACTTCCAAAAACTAAAACTCATTTACCAAGTACTTTAAATCGTCAATTTGGAATTAATAAAAAATATGATTTAGAAACATATAAGGATATAAATCAAGTTACT
>CAZGXD010000164.1:0-2056 GCA_964529625.1 uncultured Muribaculaceae bacterium | reverse complement strand
ATATAATTTTTAGATATCTCAATTTCCTTTTTTACTTTATTCAATTCAGACCTACTAGCTCCTGAAAAAGTATTATTTAT
Source organism: uncultured Muribaculaceae bacterium (assembly GCA_964529625.1). Lineage (GTDB taxonomy): Bacteria > Bacillota_I > Bacilli_A > RF39 > UBA660 > DUPI01. The sequence goes on along the minus strand of CAZGXD010000164.1, from coordinate 1,976 downwards.
TCTTATTTCTTTTATTTTTTTTAGTATTTCAATATTATCTTCACTATTATTAATACTTTCTTCTTCACTAAGATTTTTGTTTTCTTTTTTCTTTTCATTTAATTGTTGGTTTTCTATATGTTGTTCTGTTATTTCTTTCTTATTAGAAACCAAAGAAATTACTAATAATTCAAAAATCATTTTAGGATTACCATATTCTTTCATTTCAATTAAGGCATTATTTATTTTCATAATAATTTCTAGCAGCTCTTTCGTGCTAATCTTATTAATTAAGTCTTCGTATATTTCCCGGGAAATATTTTCATCAACATAATCATTTATATTTTGACAAATAATAAGGTTTTTAAAAAATAAAATAACTTCTTCGATTAATTTTATTAAATTTTTACCTTCGCTATCATATTGTTCAATTAATTTAAAGATTTCCACAAGATCTTTGTTTATTATATTTATTATCAATTGTTTCAATTGTATTTGTGGCAAGGTTCCATTTATTTCATGTATATTATCAATCGTAATTTTAGATTCACTATAAATATGAACTTGTTCTAACAAACAAATTGCATCTCTTATCCCCCCAGACGAAAATCTAATTATTTCTTTTAATGCTTTCTCAGTTATTTCTATTTTTTCTTGAATACAAATATAATTTAATCGTTCATACATACTTTTTTCATCTATTTTTCTAAATTCAAATTTTTGACATCTTGATAATATTGTTTCAGGAATTTTATGTGGCTCTGTAGTAGCTAAAATAAAAATTATATGAGCAGGTGGTTCCTCTAATGTTTTTAATAGGGCATTAAATGCCCCAATAGTTAACATATGTACTTCATCAATTATATAAACCTTATATTTACTTGTTGAGGGTACCAATGATACCTTGCTTTTTAATTCTCTAATTTCATCAACGCCATTATTTGAAGCAGCATCAATTTCAATAATATCAATACTTTGCTTATTTTTAATTTGTGTGCAACTTACACACTTATCACAAGGAGTTGTTTCCATTAAGTTAACACAATTTATAGTTTTTGCTAATATTTTTGCAACACTAGTCTTTCCGGTTCCTCGTGGCCCAGTAAATAAATAGGCATGACTTATTTTATTTTTTAAAATTACGTTTTTCAATATTCTAATAATAACTTTTTGTCCAACCACTTCATCAAAAGTTTGAGGTCTATATTTCCGATATAAAGATTGATACATTTTTTCACCCCACTAATTAATTATAACATCTTTGATATATATTTTAAATGTTATTTCCTTTTATTAACAAAAAAACTTTTCAACAATTTTTGAGATTCAATTTTACAAATTCCTTCTATAATAACAATATCTTTACTTATTATAGACGCTTTTTTAATTTTATTTTTAAAACCATATTTTTCTGACGAAGCACCATACACTATTTTAGACATTCTTGTTTCCAATATGGCACCATAGCACATTAAACAAGGCTCTAAAGTAATATAAATTTCACAACCGTCTAATCTCCAATTATTATTTTTCTTACAAGCTTTTTGAATTGCTATTATTTCAGCGTGAAATGTTGCCATTTTTCTTTTTTCCTTTTTATTGTGAGCTCTAGATATTATTTTTCCATCTTTAACTATCACAGCCCCAACAGGTACATCTCCTTTTTTAAAAGACTTAGTAGCTTCTTCTATTGCTATTTCCATATATTTTTCTTCCAAACATAACCCTCCATATTTTTCATTAAAAAAGGCACACACATATAGGGAATCTTAAGGCTGCTATCTTCCAATCCTAACCTAGTTCGATTATATATGTTGTGCCACAATTATATTATATCATTTTTCATTAAAAATCAAATTTATATTGTTAATTTTATTTCTAGGAAATATTTTTATACTTTATAACTATGTTTCACGTGGAACATTGATTGATCATTAACAATATTTATTGTTTCTATATGGTTTTTATCTTTTTTATACCATTTCTTCAACATTTTA
>CAZGXD010000163.1:1525-2091 GCA_964529625.1 uncultured Muribaculaceae bacterium | reverse complement strand
AAATAATAAATAAAGAAATAAATCATAAAAAACCAGGATTTAATTTATATGTGGGTTCTAATATAAAAAGTGGTGGTATGTGGTCTCCAGATATATCAGAGGAATTTTCTTTAAAATTTCAAGAGTTTAATTATGATGTTAATAAAACTCAAACTTTTTTTACTAAAAAGGCTTTTAATAATTATATTAATAATAAATTTAAAAATATTCCTTTTTTTGTAAAAAAATATTATTCATTAACTTCTAAAATATCATTATATTCTTTAAATACTTTTAAATATAATTTGAATTTAGAAAAATTTAATATTTTTGTTATATCTTTTATAAATAGTTTAACTTTTAATTTAATATTAATATTAAATTTAATATTAACAGTTATTAATTTAAAAAATAATAAACATTCATTTTATATAATGTTCTTAGAATTATTTTTTATTGGGTTTTATGCAGCAAGTTTATTTTTGGAAGTTTCTCCGAGATATAGTTTACCTATGATAGTGCCACTTTTTATTCTAACAATATACAAAATAAATCTTAAATGGTGTAATAACAATCAAATGTAAAAA
>CAZGXD010000163.1:0-1515 GCA_964529625.1 uncultured Muribaculaceae bacterium | reverse complement strand
ATTTGTTTTTATAAAACCCTGTATATAATTTAATAGTTTGTTGGGATTATTAATTACATTTGTTTTAGTTAAATTATATGCTTATATAAATAATAAAATTAACTTTATTATTATGAAAAAACATGATAGAATTTATAAGGAGGTAAAACATGAAAAAAGAAAAGATTTTGGTAACAGGAGGTTCTGGGTTTTTAGGAATTAATTTAATTAGATATTTATTAGATAGGGGGTATGATATTGTATCTTATGATTTCGAAGATTTTACTTATGAAGATTGTAAAGATAAAATTGAAATAATAAAAGCTGATATACGAGATAAGGAAGCAGTAGAAAAGGCAATGGTAGGAATTGATATGGTAGTTCATTCGGCAGCAGCCCTTCCTTTATATAAAAAAGAGGATATTTTTTCAACTGATATTGATGGTACTAGAAATGTAATTGATGCTGCTTTTAGAAATAAAGTAAAAAGATTTATTCAAATATCATCAACAGCCGTTTATGGGATACCTAATCATCATCCTTTAAAAGAAGATGATAAATTAGATGGTGTTGGTCCTTATGGAATAGCAAAAATAGAAGCTGAAAAAGTATGTTTAGAATATCAAGAAAAAGGAATGTGTGTATCAATAATTAGACCTAAATCATTTATTGGACCAGAAAGATTAGGGGTTTTTGCTCTTCTTTATGACTGGGCAAAAGATGGGAAAGGATTTCCAATGATTGGAAATGGAAAGAATCGATATCAATTATTAGATGTAGAAGATTTATGTCAATCAATATATTTAACTATGACTTTACCTGAAAACAAAGTAAATGATATTTTTAATGTTGGGGCAAAAGAATTTACTACCATGCGAGAAGATTATCAAGCAGTATTAGATCGAGCAGGATTTGGTAAAAAAATAAAAGGATTTCCAGCTACTCCAATGATATGGACATTAAGATTTTTAGAAATGTTACATTTATCCCCATTATATAAATGGGTTTATGAAACAGCTTCTAAGGATTCATTTGTTTCTATTGAAAAAGCAGAAAGGGTTTTGGGCTATAACCCTAAATTTTCTAATAAAGATGCTCTAATTAGAAATTATGAATGGTATTTAGAACATGAGCAAGACTTTAAAAATGCTTCTGGAGTTTCTCATCGTGTTCCATGGAAACAAGGGATACTTAAAGTTGCAAAATGGTTTTTTTAGAAAAAAGGGAGAGTTAGGATGAAAAAGTATATAAAATCCAAAATAGAAAAATATAAGGAAAGTTCATTAACTTATAAATTGTTATTAATGATTTTTGTTTTTTTGATAATTACAATAACTGCGACCGCTTGGATATGTGATGATGCATATATTAGTTTTAGAGTTGTAGATAATTTTATAAATGGTTATGGATTAAGGTGGAATACATTTGAAAGGGTACAAGTTTTTACTAATCCATTATTAGTTTTATGTATGAGTGTATTATCATTTTTTACTAGAGAAGTTTATTATACTTCAATTTTATTTAGTATTGTTGTTT
>CAZGXD010000162.1:0-2143 GCA_964529625.1 uncultured Muribaculaceae bacterium | reverse complement strand
GAATAACAAAGAGTAGCCAAAAGTTGGTTGCTCTTAATTTATTATAAAAGAATAAAAGGAGGAATTATGAAAGAAAAGGTAAAAAAGGTAGATTTTGATTTATCAAAACTTAGTTTAGAGGAATTGATTAAACTTAATGAGGAAATAGTTGATTTTCTAGAGTTTTTGGAAAATTCTAAAATTGAGCAAGAAGAACAAAAGGAGGGTAAAAAGTGAATAATTTTTTAAATTTTATTCAAGAGGATATTGCTAATAAAAAATCTTCACTTTCTACCATGCCTATTAAAACAAAAACTAATATTAAAAATTTTAATGAAAAAATAGATTCCTTTTTTAATAGTTATACTGAATATAAAAAACATGTTAAAAAATATGTAAAAGCTAAGAAAAAATCATTTGAAGTTAGTATTCCTAAAGAACATATTGAAGAATTAATTCTTCAAATTCAAAAAGTAGAGCATCTTCGTTTTTTATTAAATCCTTCTAATACCTTTTTTGAAAAAATGGGATTTGATAATTTATTGTTTGATATAAGAAATTATACTGATTTTAATTTTGATTCTATAAATGAAATTATAAATAAATTTTTAGATAAATTTGAATTAGTAGGAATTCAACTATCAAACCCTGACTTCAATTATACTTATTATGTAAGAGAATATATGACCTCCTTTTTAGAAATAAGAAGTATGGAAACAAAGAATCATGATCTATTATCAAGAATATTTGAAAATATATATTGGGAAAACCCTGATTTAATTCAACATATTGAATTAAGTTTTAGAAAATTAATAAAACAACATAAAAAACAATTTCAATCTTATTTAAAAAAGTTTCAAGAAGAAATAATGGCTGAAAATGAAATTTATAATTATAATGATTGTCTTGAGAAATTAAAAGAATTATATCGAGAACTAAATAAAAATAATATTGAAAGAGTCGATGATATTATCTTTTTAGTGCTACAAGGGAAAATAGAAATAAAAGATTTGTTTAAAGATAGTAAAGTAAGAAAAGCAAATTATAAAGATTTAATGATTCAAGAAATAGATTTAGAAAACCCTGAAGCAAATGAAAACTTTCATAAGACTTTAGAAAAATTAAAAGAAAATATTGAAGAATATCAGAATCTTAATAAATTTAATTCCCTTTTTAAAGAATTTAAAAATGTTTATGAAAAAGAGATTTTAGAAAATGATAAATCCTCTTTTAAAAATAATAAATCAAAAAGTTTAGAAGCTCAAATTAATGAAAAAGAAATGAAACTTGAAAAAATAAATAAAAGTATTTTTTCACAAGATGAAAGTTTAACTAAAAAAATAAAAAAAGTATCACTTCAACAACAAAAAGCTGATACCTTAGTTTTAGCTAAAGAACTATATGAATTATATATAAAATATGATAATGAAGTATTTAATGAACAAGTATTATTAACTATTAATAACTATTCAACAATTCCAGAATTATTACATTTATACTATAGTTATGATTTTTTTAAAAAAGAAGTAATTAGAAAGGTATTTAATTTAAGTTCCTATGATGATGTTTTAAAGTATAGTGAAGAATTTGATTTGTTTTCAATGAATCCAAATAATTTAATTATAAATGGGGTTTCAATCTTTGAAGAAACATTAATTTCTAAAACTATTATTAATAGGTATAGATTAGATAATATTAATATTAAAGATGAAGATTTGGAGGTGGATAATCTTAATAATTTATTAAGTAAAATTAAATTTCTATTGAGAATTTATGAAATAGAAAAAAGTGATATTACGATGAAACAAATTTGGTTTATGACTGAAGTTAAAAGACTTAATGAGTTAGAAAAATAAAAAGGATTTAAAAAAACAAAAAAAGGAAATTATTTCGACAAAATTCAACAAATTATATTGACAATAAAATTGCTTGTGATACAATGTAAATGTATACTAAAGACAAACATAGCACATCTAAGATGTAATATGGTTTAGAAATAAAATAATAGGAAAATAAAACGGCTATTTATTTTCTAATAATTTATTTCATAGTGTCAAAAAAAGAGAAGGAGAGAATTATTTATGCCAAAGTATAGTAGAGAACGCAGAAAGCGTATTAAAAATCTTATTATTATAAGTACCTTAAGTGCTATTCTTTTATCAAT
>CAZGXD010000161.1:0-2144 GCA_964529625.1 uncultured Muribaculaceae bacterium | reverse complement strand
GGTATTTCAAAATAACGCTTTATATCCTCATTTATCTGTTTATGAAAATTTAGCTTTTTCTTTAAAAATAAAACGCATTAAAAAAGATATTATTGAAAAAAAGGTAGAAACAATAGCAAATATGTTAGAAATTTCTGATTTATTAAAAAGAAAACCACATCAATTATCAGGTGGACAAAAACAGCGTGTTGCTATTGGACGTGCCGTTATTAGAGAACCATTAGTTTTTTTAATGGATGAACCCCTTTCTAATTTAGATATAAATTTAAAGTCTTCAATACACATGGAATTAAAACGTTTACATAAAGAACTACAAGCTACTTTTTTATATGTTACACATGATCAAATAGAAGCAATGACTTTAGCAACGCAATTGGTTGTTATGAATAAAGGGAAAATACAACAAATTGGAACACCATATGAAATATTTATGAATCCTAACAATATGTTTGTTGCAAAGTTTATGAGTGCTTATCCACTAAATATATTTTATTATCAAATATCTGGAGAAAATCAAAATCATAAAATCAATTTTATAGGTGGAGTATTACAATTTAAACTTAAAAAAACATATAAAAGTATTCGTAAAATTTACATTGGTATTAAACCTGAAGGTTTTACAATTTCTGTAAATAATTTAGGACTAAAGTTTCAAATATTATCTATGGAAATTTTAGGAATTAATAGTTTTCTTGAATGTTTGCAAATAATTAACACTCAAGATAATTATATAAACTTATTACTTCCAACACAATCAATAAAAAATACAAAGGAAATTATTGTAACACCAACAATAAATATGATAATGATTTTTGATGCCGAAACAAAAGAACGAATTCAAGTAGAAGAAACCATGATTTTTAATTTTAGATAGTTATACTAAATATTAGGAGGTTTACATATGAAAATTAAAAAAAGTAAAATTAAAATATTAACTACCCTTTTTATAATGATTACCTTTGTTTTTGTAATGTTTCTATTTAGTGGATGTAATTCCAAAAATGAATCTGAAAAAATTGTTATTTGGGCATTTGATTATTATATTGATGCGGCCAAAGAAGCAGTAAAACTTTATAATCAAAAACATCCTCATATTAAGTTTGAAATTATTGAATTAGGTCAAGATGACCTTGTACAAAAATTTAATATAGCATTAGCTAGTAAAAACAAAGAAAACATGCCAGATATTATTGTAGAGGAATACTATAATATTAAGGGTTATTTGGAATTCTTTGAGGAATTTTTTACAGATTTAACTTCATATATTGACCCAACTTTATATGTGGATTTCACAATTAAAAATGTTACACATAATGATAAGATTTGGGGAATACCTTATGATACTGGAGTAGGTGCATGGTTTTATCGTTCAGACATTTTTAAAGAAGCGGGATTTTCTGAAGCGGATTTACAATTTATTACTTGGGATAGATTTATTGAAATAGGTAAGGTAGTAAAAGAAAAAACCGGTAAATATATTATTCCACTTGTTCCCGAAGGTAATATTGAAGGACGTGTTATGCTTCAGTCTACTGGTTCATGGTATTATGATTATGATGGAAATATCAATATTAAAAATAATAAAGCTATAGTTGATATGACTAAAACTATTAAAATGTTAATGTCATCAGGTGTGATACATGAAGTTTCATCTTGGGATGATTTAATTGCTTCTTTTTATAATGATATATCTGCGGGTATTATTGGGGGTAATTGGTGGTCTGCAATTATTTCTGATAATGAATTGCAGTTTGGATTATGGAAAGTTGCACCACCACCACGAATGATCGGGGATGAAAAATATACGAATTATTCCAATACAGCTGGTTGTGCTTGGTATGTTCTTAATAAAAATAATAAGCACATGGCAATTGACTTTTTAATGGAAACAATTGCTATAAGTGAACCATTATTAGATAACCTAATTCAAAAAACAACAGTTGTTCCAGCTTTAAAATCAGCTAAAAACCTTAAAAGTGCGAAAAAAGGAGATCCTTATTTTGGGAATCAAAATTTAGTTGAAATTATGGCTGATTGGAGTATGCATGTTCCATATGTTAATTATGGATGTCATTCGTATGAAATTGCATATTATCATGGATCTTTATTTCATGATTATTTAAAAGGAAAAACAAATTTGGATG
>CAZGXD010000160.1:0-2152 GCA_964529625.1 uncultured Muribaculaceae bacterium | reverse complement strand
GCGGCGGCGTTCCCGAACGGCCTGCACCTGTCGGTGTGGGCGGTGATCCCGATGGGGCTGGCGCTGGCGGCGATCGCCGGCGTGCTGCTCGGCATTCCGGTGCTCAAGCTGCGCGGCGACTACCTGGCGATCGTGACGCTGGGCTTCGGCGAGATCATCCGCATCTTCATGAACAACCTGGATCACCCGTACAACATCACCAACCTTTTCTCATTTGACAAATACATTACTTTAAGCAATTTATGTCCAACCTTAAAAACAATATAAGTTAACATTTTAAACAAAAACCTTACTGACTATAGGCAAATCCTTTAAAAATTTATACTAATTCAATTCTTATTCCAAGAACTCCATATTCTTCTTGTTTTTCTTTTGTATAAAACTCTTCTAACACATCTTTTAATTCTTCTTTAGTCATTGAACTATCAGCTAATAGTTTAATATCAAAATCATTAAACATATCATCAAATGAATTATATCTTAAAAGACCTACAACTTTAACATCAAAAGTTTCATTTAATTTAGGTTCTTTCAAAAATTTAATAGTATCTCCTATTTTTATTACCTGTCTCTTTTCATCATATAATCTTATTTCAATTCTTTTTGTTCCATTTAATATAAAATCATAATATTTAGGTTGTAATTTCAGTTCATGTGTCATTTTATTATCTTCTCCCTCTTCTTGCATTTTGCAAAATTAATTATTTAGTTTTTGTAACATCTTTAACGATATTACCACCTAAACTAAAAGCATTATCCCATTTTACTATTGCTTCGTACAAATGGATCATCCCCATATGTAAACTTTATATATTCAGTTACATCATATAGTTTTAAAGCAAAGCAACTTTGATTATTTTTCCTGTGATAATCTATTATTTCGTTTCCATTTGGGTGCTTATCATAACTTGTCAATTTTAATATTTTACTTATATTCCCACTTAAAATATCACTTACTTTTAAATATCCAATTATAGTTTTATCTTCTTTGTGATTTTTAATAATAAAGTCCCAAATATTATGATTATTTTCCATATTGACCCTCTACCAAAAAATTATACCATAGATTGACACCTTTGACAAAAAATGATATATTAATAATCAAATTTCAAGAAGGGAAAATTATATGATTAAAATCGAGAGCTTAAAAGATTATATTAATGTAGTACCCGAAGGAGATTTCTTCCATCTAGCAACTAAGATATACAAAATAACGGACTTCATTTGCAAAGATTATCCCAATCATAAGAATTGGTATTATACCAAACAACTACCCGCAATTATTAGCGATGAAAGAAATATTTTATTTGCAAGATCACCCGAAAATAGAAATGATATTATCGCAATAGCATGTTTAAAAAAAGATAAAGATGAACAGAAAATTTGTACCCTATATGTATCGGATAAATTTAGAGGTTTGGGACTCGGTAAAGCAATTATCGAATCTTCAATGGAATGGTTAGGGACGACTAAACCATTAATAACTTTAACAGACTATAAATTAAAAATGTTTGAACCAATTATAAAAAAATATGATTGGGAATTAATGGAGGTAGTTAGTGGATTATATAATGATAGATCGAAAGAATTATGTTTTAACGGAACATTAACCAAGATTAATAATGATAACGAATTACATAAACGCTTAATACATGCTTTAAAACATAGAATTAACACTATCAAGTAGTAGAGGTTTCAAGCCTCTTTTTTTAAATAATTAAATTTTGGAAATATTATAAAATCGAATATCTTTTTTGAGCTACTATTATAATCGTTTTCCCAGCATATTTTTTTTAACATCTTTTAAAGATTCCCCATTTGGAAAAGGAATGTCAACATGGTCTTCATAAAGTACTAAATATTTTGATTCACCATCGTAATCACTATAATTACATTCTCTTAATCTTTTGTCTTGAATCTTTTCCCACGTTTTATTTTTCAACTATAAAACTTAGGGTATATTTAACAACTTGTTCGAAAAGGTTTCTTCTCCCAAAATTAATTGGTTTTTACTAATTTCTATTTATATCAACCATTGCTATTTTATTGTTTTCTTAACACACGACTTTATTTGTATTTACTAACCAAATTTTTCTAGGACTATCAATCCTTAAATAATCTTCATAAATTGCAGTATATTTTAATACATCAT
>CAZGXD010000159.1:0-2234 GCA_964529625.1 uncultured Muribaculaceae bacterium | reverse complement strand
CTCCTATTAATATATTTATATTAATATTGTTCAACTCATAATGATTATTAAGGTTTCTAAAAAGCAGTACTACATTTCCCCATAACAAATCATTTCATTACTCACCCTCCATTCCGTAGAGTTAAAGTCAATATTAACAACAAGTTTGAGAATATACTATAATACTGCTTTAGTATATCTATAATTATTATATCCTCTTTTCTTAAAAATTGGAAGTGCAAAAGTGATTTTTGTTGATTTTCGTTTTCGTTATTTGTTGTTGATAATTGCAAGAATATTTGGTAGGTTGTGCCGAAAAACAGTTATAGCTTCTAAAATAAATAAAGTTTTAACAATTAACTTATTTAATTAATCTTAAATTATTAAATATTTTTTATAATAAATTATATGTTTTTTCATTAAAAAAACCACAATTTTAGTTTTGTGGTTTTGAATTTATATATCTTTGCTTTCTCAATTTAACAGTATATTTCTATGCAAATCCCCTGTTTATAAGGCTTCTTGTTAGATGAATAGTTACTTCTTCGATTGAATGAAATCACTTCTTTTCTGGAGTGACGAGCCCTCTTGCTATTGCTATTGCTTTAATAGCTTGATTAAGTGCTCCTGCTCCTATTGCTTGGATTTCAACAGTTCCCTTTTCTCTAAAAACATTAGCAAGTGCTCCAGCGACTGAATTAGGATTTGATTTAGATGAAACTTTAAGTGTTTCCATATATAATGTTCCTCCCTTTTCTACACTATATTATATGAAGGACTTTTAAAAAAAGAACCCTCAATTATTATCAATTTAATTTAATTATCATAAAATCCATTGTTTAATCATTTTACATTTTTACTCGCATAAATTAGATAAGGGGTTTTATGAAAAAGAACTATATTTTAACCATTCTATTTGGATTTATTTGGTTGGGTATTTCATTTACCTTTTCTCTTCATTGGGCTTACAATCTAAAAGGCTTATTACCTTCATTATATATTTGGTGGGTAATAATTGGAATCGCCCTTTTTCCTGGTTATTTAATGTCCTCAATGTTTCTTTCAAATTTACTACATAATCATATTAACAATTATAAGAATGTTAAGCAAAATGTTTCGGTTATAGTATGTGCTTATAATGAAGAAGCTAATATAAGTAGGGCTATTAAAAGTATTTTAAATCAAAAATTTTTAGGTAAAATAACACTCTTTATAGTAAATAATGAATCAACTGATAAAACAAGAAATATTATTTTTAAATCTATAAAAAGCAATCAGAGAAAACATAAAATAAAATATTTATCTTGCCATACAAAAGGGAAATCATATGCTCTAAACTTTGCTTTACATCATATAAAAACTGAATATTTTATAACCGTAGATGCTGATACCATTTTAGATAAGAATGCAATTCAAAGAATTATAAATCATATTTCTTATAACAAAAGTTCTTGTGTGGCAGGAAACTTATTCGTTAAAAATATTCATAATTCAATTTATTCTAAAATGCAAAATTATGATTATTTATTAAGTATTGCTGCAATAAAAAGGTATCAAGGAAGTTATAACAGTACCTTGGTTGCTCAAGGAGCCTTCAGTGCTTATGAAACTAATATAATAAAGGAAATCGGTGGTTGGGAAGATGTCCTAGGCGAAGATATTGTTTTAACTTATCAAATCCTAAAAAGAGGTGGAAAATCTACTTATGAAAGCTCAGCAGTTGGTTATACATGTGTTCCTAATACTTTAAAAACTTTTTATAATCAAAGAAAAAGATGGGGCAGTGGAATGATTGAGGGCTTAAAATCAATTCAAATTTTAAAATTAAAAAACAATTATTCCAAATATTTTATTTTTGTAAATATTATAGTTATTTATATGAATCTAGCATATTTATTTGGATTTATCCCTGGGGTTATTTTTGCTATTTTTGGTTATTATTATTTTGTAAGTAAATTTACAATTGTTGCGTTATTAATTTCTACTTTTCTATTTTTTGATATTTATAATTATCAAAAAAGGTTAAAGATAGACTTTAAAAATAGTTTGATTGGCTTTATCTTATTTATTTTAATATTTCAAACAATTCAAAGTATGGCAGCCTTTCACGGATATTTAAATCATTTATTAAAACTTAAGAAAAAATGGTAAATATTTTTATTATTTCCATTTTTTAATTATTTCCTATTAATTAAATAATTATTAGGTTTCTTGCCAATCTTAACACCATAAAATATACAAAGAAAAGATGTAAC
>CAZGXD010000158.1:0-2252 GCA_964529625.1 uncultured Muribaculaceae bacterium | reverse complement strand
TAATTGAATTATTAGCCGTAATAGTAATATTAGCTATAATAATGGCAATTGTTACCCCTATAATCTTAAAAAGTATAAATACTGCAAAAAAGGGAGCCTTTAAAAATTCTGTTTATGGAATAATAAAGGCAGCTGAATATAGATATTCGCTTCAAATTATTAAAGATGATAATATAGAAACAATGGTATTTCAGTATCTTGATGGAGTAGAAACATCTACCCCATATGATAATAAATTAGAGTATAAAGGAACATTACCTCAAAATGGTACTGTAATAATTAATGAGAAAGGAGCGATTGCCTTAGCCCTTCATGATGGTAAATATTGCATTGAAAAGGATTTTACAAGTGATGATTTAATTATAACAGAAAAAAACTTTGAAGATTGTGATTTAGAGATACAATTGGTGGATATGGGTGATAAAAATTCACCTAAATTATTAGATGGAATGACCCCAATAAAATGGAATGGTTTTACAGAAATAACGACAACAGCAGATGATGAAGATTGGTATGATTATGAAAACAAAAAATGGGCGAATGCAAAAACAGCTGATGGTTCTTATTGGGTTTGGATACCTAGATATGCATATAGAATAATAACAGGCTTTCATTACACAACTTCGAACCCTGAAATTGAGATAAAGTTTTTAAGTGGAACTACAAATGATCCATTAGATGATACTCCAATTGAAATAAGTGGTTATAATGGTGCGACTAAAAATACAAGTAATAATTATTTTTTGCATCCAGCCTTTAAATTTGGGGATGAGAATATTTCAGGCTTTTGGGTGGCTAAGTTTGAACCGAGTATGAGTTCTAATAAAATAAGAATAGTTCCAAATGAACTTCCATATACAGAAGGAAATTTAAGTGAATTTTATGACCTAGGATTAAATATGAAAACTTATATATGTAATGGAACATGTGGTACTGGAACTGATACTCATATGGCTAAAAATACAGAGTGGGGGGCAGTAGCATATCTTTCTCAATCAATATATGGGGCGAAGGCTGAAGTTTATAAAAATAATACTGGGAGTTATCAAAGTTTGGTATATACAACTGGGTGTGCAGGAAATGAAGCAAAGAGTGATATGCTAAGTGAATGCCAAAATGAATGGGATACAAATGGAGGAGTAATGGCAAGTACAACTCATAATATAACTGGTGTCTATGATATGAGTGGAGGGACATGGGAAAGTGTAGCAGCCTATGTAAATAATGGAAGTATTAGTTTAACAACTAATGGTCAAAGTATACTTGATGCAAATAATAAATATAAAGATATTTATAGTGTGGCTTCATCGGATACCGATCAAAATAATTATTTAGAAACTGTTAATCGATATGGTGATGCTATTTGGGAAACTAGTGTAAGTGGTAAAAACCATGATGAAACTTCATGGTATGGTGCCTATAGTTATTATGCTTGTGAAGATGATCCTTGGCTGATTCGTGGAGGTTACGCTGGTACTATAGCTGGTTCAGGTGTGTTTAATTTCTTTTATGACAATGGCGAGGGTGGAACTGGTGGGGGGCTTAGTAATACCTCATTTCGCCCCATCGCTCTTCTTCCTTAGCATGAAATAAATCATTAAAATAGTTTTATAGTACAAAGACATAAACCCTTATAATATAAAGGCTTATGTCATTTTTGATTGTAGATTATGCTTTTCATTAATGCTATTTGAGTTAAATGGGATTAAAAAATGGAAAAGGTGTTATCATAAAAAAAGATAGTAATTTTAAAGATATAACAAGGAGAGAGATATTAAATGATGAACATGAAAAAGGGTTTTACTTTAATAGAAATGTTAAGTGCAATTTTAATTTTAGGATTATTATTTTTATTGGTTGTACCTTCGATTATTTCAAACATTAGAAAAGCAACCGACGATATAGATGAAGCCACAAAAAAAATGATTTTTAGTTCTTCAGATATATATATGGCAAAGAATAGTAATGAGTATCCTAAAACAAAAGGGGATGTATATTGTATTTCTATTCAAGAGTTAATAAATAGTAAGGAATTAAGTAGCGAATTAGTCAATATAAAAACTGGTAAAAAGATTGACTCTTTAAATATAATTGAAATTAGTATTGAAAATGAGGCTAATATCACTTATAAAATTGTTAATGAATGTGAAGAAATAATAAATGAACCAGAAGGACCAATTTATTTAACTGATGATGAAAGTGGGGCTAATCATCCTTTTTTATTAGAGGGAATGACTCCCATAAAATGGGAT
>CAZGXD010000157.1:0-2266 GCA_964529625.1 uncultured Muribaculaceae bacterium | reverse complement strand
CACTTCATCTTTTAATAAATTATTATAAAAAAAAGAATTATTATTAGCAATAATAAAGGTTTCTGGATTAGCAGTAACAATTACTTTTTTTTGATCTTGTTCTATTAATTTATTTAATAATTCATTAAACTCTAAAAAGGCCTTTTTATATACTTTATCAAATATATTTCTCATCTAATATCCCTTTCTATATAATTTTGTTAGTTAGTTAACTTATCAATAAAATCAAACCATTTTGGTTCAACACTTTTTTTACTATAAAAATCAACTTTTTTTAATGCTCCTTTTGCTAAGTTACTTTTATCACTATTAAAATAATTAATTATTTTTTTAATCATCTCATTATGATTTCTATTCTTAATTAAAAATCCATTTTTATTATTTTCAATTATTTCCCTAGCTCCCTGAGCAGAATCAAAAGCAATACAAGGAATACCAAAAGACATTGCTTCTATTAATACTAGCCCAAAAGATTCTTCAAATGATGTCATAACAAATAATGTAGTATTACTTAATACTTCATTAATAACTTCATTTGTTTGATATCCCATTAATTCTATTTTATCTTCTAAATTTAAACTAATTATTTTTGCCATTAAATCCTTTTTAAGAGAACCACTACCAATTATTTTCAAATTAAAACGATTGTCTTTCTGATTTAATTTATAAAAAAGATCAATTAAATCAAAATAACCTTTTTCCTTTTCTAATCTTCCTATCGATGTAACATTAAAATTATTAAGATTAGATTTTTCAATTGGAATATATTCTAAAAACAAAGGAATATATAATACCTTTATTTTAGTATCCTTAAAAATTTGTAAATAATCATTAGTTAAATTTTGTGAAGGTGGTAATAAATAATCAATTTTTTTACAAGCCTTTTTTAATTTAGAAATATAACAATTATCATTATTATGATGACAATGTTCTTCGGCAACTTTTATAATATTAGATTTACCATATTTTGATAATGATTTTGTATATAAAAGACGACTCGAAATAATTATACCTTCATCAATCTTCTTTATTTCTTTTATCATTTTACTTTTTCGATAATATAAAATTTTAATAGCTAAAAAAGATTCATTTATAAATTTAAATATTTTACCTTTTTTAAGACTCATTTTCCATTCTTCCTTATTAGGAACTTCTTTTATTAAGTATTTAACTTTAACCTTTTCATTTAATTTAAAGGCTGGTTCTGATAATACTTTATATGTTGATATAATCTCAACTCCATATTTCTTTGATAATAAATTAGCTTGAGCTATAATTGATTTCTCTACCCCACCATAACCAAGATGAAGTACTAAAAAGGTTATTTTTTTCATAAACATTTCCCCTTTAATAACTTATTTTATCATATTTATTCTTAATAATATAGAATTTATCACTTATTTATTTTTTCTTTTAGTTTGGTTGAGGAAATATGTTTAGTATATGGAAAATAAATTACCTCAACACCTAATTTTTTAAATTCCCGTTCATAGTTTTTCCATTTTTCTGAACCTTTCCAATCATCCCCTTTAAAAATTCTATTAAATTTATATGTTTCATAACTAACTAATTTATCAACATTATTCTCTGCCACTACTTTATCTACCCATTTTATTGCTCCAACAATTCTTTTTCTTTCCTCAAAAGGAATTATCGGTTGCTTAGCTTTTACTCGATATACTTCTTCATCTGTTGTTACAGCAACAATTAAATAATCACAATTCTCCTTTGCCCTTTTTAATAAATTTAAATGTCCAATATGAAACATATCAAAAACTCCAGTTGTAAAACCAATTATTGTTTTTTTCACTAATCATCATTCCTTCCCAATTTTAAAAAATTAGCTAATCTATAACAAGAATTGCCATCTAGATATTTATTAACTTTTTTACAATATTCTAATCGTTCTTCACTATAATTATCAATTCCTTTTTTAAATTGCTCTAATGCATTATAAAATTCTTTAAAATCATTAACTTTTATTCCTGGTACTAAATCCATATAATTATTAACCATAAAACCTTTAATTTTCTTATATTCTAAATAATCATCAGTAGTAAATAAAATAGGTTTATTTATTAATAAGTAATCATTAAAAACAGATGAATAGTCAGTAATTAACAATTCGGTAACCTTTAATAAATCATTTAATAAAAGATTATTTTTTTCTAAAAATTTATCATTTATTATTTTAAAATTAGAAAAATTATATTTTTTAAAAAGGGACATATCTTGAATAGGATGTGGCTTTAAAAAAATTACTAAA
>CAZGXD010000156.1:0-2269 GCA_964529625.1 uncultured Muribaculaceae bacterium | reverse complement strand
ATAGAATTTTACCACGTAAATAGAGTGAGACAATTAAAATGGAATATATAATTAATATAAATCAATTTGAAGGTCCTTTCGATCTTCTTCTTCATTTAATTAAACAAAATGATATTAGTATTTGTGAAATAAGAATTGATGAAATAATTAATCAATATTTAAATTATATTAATGAAATGGAAGAATTAAATTTAAATATTGCTAGTGAATACTTAGTAATGGCAGCTGAACTTATTGAAATAAAATCATTAACTTTATTACCTAACTACAAAAACGAAAATGAGGAAGAAGAGGATCCTTGTGTTAATTTAATTAATAGATTATATTTATATAAACAATATAAAGAGATGGCTAAGGAATTAAAAAATTTAGAGGATAATCGACGTTTAAGTCACAGTAAAGAAATGAGTGATTTGAGGCCATTTGTTTCTAATGATATTATTGAAGAGCCTATGGATATAGGAATAGATGATTTAGTATCTGCTTTTAATTTGTGCTTAGAAAGAATAGAAGAAGAAAAGCCTCTTAATACTAAAATAACAAAGGTAGGTTATTCTGTTTCTAAAAGAAGTTTAGAAATTAAAACCATATTAAATTTAAAGAAAAAGGTTGAATTTTTGGAGTTATTTGAAGAATATAATAAGGATTATATTATTGTTACTTTTTTATCTATTTTAGAATTATCGAAAGAACAATATTTATCTATAATTCAAGAGCAAAATTTTCAAAAAATTTATTTGACTATAAGGAAGTGAGTAAATGCATTTATTAGAAGCTTTGGAAGGCTTATTATTTTTGTGTGGGGATGAAGGCATCCAAGAAAATGAAATAGAAACTATTTTAAAAATTAATAAAAAAGAAGTTGAACAACTGATTAATCAATTAATAGAAAATTATCAATTAGTTGGTAGGGGATTAAGGCTAGAGAAATATGGAGAGATATATAAATTAGTTACTAAAAAGGAATATAATGATTATTATAAAAAACTAGTTGAGTTAAATGAAAAAAAACCTTTAACGACAGCTGCCTTAGAAGTTTTGGCAATTATAGCTTATAATGAACCGATTACAAGAGTAATGGTAGATGATATTAGAGGTATAAGCAGTGCTCATATGATTAGAAAGTTGCAAGCTAGGGAATTAATTTGTGAAATTGGGCGTTCTGATTTACCTGGACGACCTTATTTATATAAAACAACTAATAAATTCCTAGATGCTTTTGGAATAAAGGATTTAAATCAGCTTCCCAATATAATTAATAATATTGTCGGGCAGAAAGAAGAAATGGATTTATATAAGGTAAAGTATATTGATAATGAGAATGAGAAGAAAGAATAATTAATTTTTCTTTTTGTGGGAGTGGTGGAATGGTAGACACGAAGGTCTCAAAAACCTTTGGTATTAATACTGTGTGGGTTCAAGTCCCATCTCCCGCACCAAAAAAAGTAATTTAAAAAATTAAATTTGGAGGTAATGTTATGAATATCGAAACTGTCTTATTACCTGATGAAGAAGTATTATATAGGGGTTCTGTAAGTGTTAATAAATCAAGTAAAAATATTATAGGATTTATATTATTAATTGCTTTTGTTACAATTGTTTTTCTAATTATAGGTGAAGTTGGTTTAAAAGATGCAAATATAATCTTAATGTTTATAGTAGCATTGTTGTTTTTGGGTTTTGCTATATATGGTCTTATTTGTAACTTATTTTTAAAAAATAAAAATATAATAGGAAATCAATATTTTATTACAACTAAAAGGGCAATTATATATTCAGTTAAAAAAAAGGAATTTAAAATTGGAAACTTAGATAGATTTGATGTATTTAGAGTGGATAATGAAAAAGATAAATTTGGAGATGTTTATATGGGGGTTACTCCCAATATTAGTGATGATTTAAAACAAAGGGTTACAGAAATAACTGATATGTTATTAAAACAGGATAAAAATAATATGGATTCTATATGTTTTGCATCAGTTGAAAACCCTTATCAAGTTTTAGAATTAGTAAAAAAGCAAAGAAAAAAATTAGCTCCTAACAAACTTGTTTTTGAAGATGTTGAAGTAGGGCAAGAAGAAATTAAGATAAGTGATCAAAAGGTTATAATTTATAAGCAACCAGTATGGGTTTGGTGTGTATATATTGGTATAATAATAGTTCTTTTATTTATTCCAATTATTAATATATTTAATAGTTTAAAAATATGGAATACTTATTCTAAAACAACAGCTATTATTACTAATGTTGAAACAAATAATGTTAATGA
>CAZGXD010000155.1:0-2269 GCA_964529625.1 uncultured Muribaculaceae bacterium | reverse complement strand
CAGAAATTTCTGGCAAAAAACTAATCCATAAAAATAATATTAAGGCTATTAATATATATATTTTCGTTTCTTTATCTAATTTAGGAATTTTCATAAAATCACCCTCGCTTATTTCACTATCTAAATAATAGCATATAATAAGTATTTATACAATAATTTTATTTAAAGTTTAAATCAATATATATATATTTATATATTTATATATTTAATAAACTAATAAAAAGAAAAGGTAATTATATATCATTTTATCAAATAATATGTTATTATTAAGTTATAAAATAATTTTAGGAGGTAAATTATGAGAAAAGGTTTAAAAGCATGTGCAATAATAAATTTCATAATGGTAGCTTTTGGAATGATGATTGTAGGGAATGATTTCTTCTTGTTTAGTTTATCGAATCTTTCCCTAGTGATATTTTTCGTTGCAACTGGCGTTCTTTATTTAAGATACTCTACTTTACCAATTAAAGAACTACATAAAAAAAGAAAGGTAATTCTTGGTTTAGGAATTGTATCTCTCTTTATTAATCTTCTATCGGCAATCATTTTATTTATAGTTCATGATAAGATTCAAAAAGAATATGAACTTGTACCACTTTATGATGATGGCATTGAAAATGTTGAACCCAAAAAGGTTATCCCACCAGAAATAAGAAAATTAGATATTATGCTAAAATTAGGCGTAAGCATGGTTGCAATTTCAGGACTTATTTTCGCCACTACAAGTTGGGATATTATTCCTGATTCATTTAAAATTCTATTTTTAATTTTATTTGGAGTTTTATTTATTGGCCTATCTAAATTTTGTGAAATAAAATTAAAATTAATGAAAACAGTAAAAATTTATTGGATTTTAGGGGTTTTATTCTTTATTTTTTCCTATATTACAATTGGATATTTTGAACTTTTTGGAGAATGGTTTTCTTTTGATGGTGATGGTCAATATCTGTTTGCGACTATTTTATGTTTAATAACATCCTTATTATCATTTATTTCATATACAAAGTTTGATGATCAGGAGTGGATTTTCATTTCCTATGCAGGATTTTTTACTGCCATTTATACTTTCATGTCATTCTTTGATATTTGCCCTAATATCCGTTTATTACTTATTATTTCTTTATTAAGTATTATAAATTCATTAAAAGAAAGCGATATAAAAGAATTTATATATTTAAAGAAATTTTCAAAAATAGCTAGCCTTATTGTCTCTTCCTTAATTATTATACATTTTATTTCTTTAGATAACGTTAAAAATATATCTATAATTATAATAATTAGTATCATCACTATTCTAAATTTAATTTACATTACTCTTAAAAGAAATGATGAAGTTTTTGGAATGATAACTCCTTTCTTAGTATCATCACTAATTTTTACTACCATAATAAAATTAGATTTTTTAAATATTACAACCACCTTATTATTAACAGCTAGTTTTACAATTATATATTTGATTCTTCTTTTATCAAATTTATCTTCTAGAAATAAAACCTTTAATACTATCTTCTCAATTACAACTAACTTAAGTTTAATGGGTACGATTCTTTATAGTAATTCTATTAATGAATATATTTTCTTATTAACAACTTTAATTTTTTTGATTGCTAACATTATAATTATTTTATTTAAGGATGATGATAATAATATAGGTATTAAAATTGAGCATTATCTTCAACCTATAAAGATATTGTTTTTTGCAAGTGCTTATATCCAAATTCTTAATATTGATTATACAATTATAGATTCTTCCCTTGAATATTGTTTTTATTCTTTACTTATGTTATCCCTATATTTTACTTCTTTCAAGGAGAATATAAAATACGAATACTTTTTACTCTTTTGTTTTTTATTATTTCATAGTTTAATATTAAATTTATCCTTTTTAAACAATAACAAAATAGCAATATCTATTTTACAACTCTTCTTATTTATTATTCCCTTTTTAATTGCTAAAAATAACCAAGAAAAAAGATATAATGTTTTAAAGTATCCTTTATATGTTCTCTTTTTAGCAGCCATTTACAATATTTTTGTTTATGTCAATTTCCTTGATTTATCAAACATATTAGCAGCAACAATAGTTATGGGAATCTACTTTATTATTATGATAATCTGCTTTCAAGAAAAAAAATTATTTACAATAACTTTTCTATTTACAATGTTCCCTTATGATATTTTAATAGATAATGTCCCTTATACCTATGAAATAAAAACAATAATAACAACAACCTTATATTTTTATTTATTATTATTGACTTGTGCTAAT
>CAZGXD010000154.1:0-2295 GCA_964529625.1 uncultured Muribaculaceae bacterium | reverse complement strand
TTAAATATTTTTATGAAAGGAATTACTAAAGGTATAAAAGATAATGAGGGAAAAATATTATATTTTTTAATTGTAGCAACCATTCCAGCTGCTATTGCTGGACTCTTATTTGAAGATATTATTGAAAATATCATTAGAGGTAATTTAATTATTATTGCTAGTGCTTTAATTGTTATGGGAATTATAATTTATCTGGTTGATAAAAAAGAACCAGAAACAACGGAAATTAATGATTTAAAATTAGGAGATGCCTTTTTAATTGGGGCTTCCCAAATATTTGCTTTAATTCCAGGTTTTTCAAGATCAGGAACAACTATTACAGCGGGAAGGATACTTAATTTAAAAAGAGATGAAAGTGCTAAATTTTCATTTTATCTTTCAGCCCCAATTGTATTAGGAGCCATTATATTGATGCTTTTTAAAGATAATACAATAACTATTATAACTACTAATTTATCCGTTTTTTTAACTGGTATTTTGGTTTCTTTTGTCGTCGGGCTAATAACCATTAAATACCTATTAAAATACCTTAAAAAGCACGATTTTAAGGTATTTATGTGGTATCGAATTCTAATGGCTATGATTATTTTATTTTCTTTGTTTTTTTAACCTTTCTTGACATCTAATAACTTCTTTGTTAATATTAATTTGAGGGATAAAATGCATAAAAAAGGATTAATATCAACTATTATAACATTAATATTTATAGGAATAGTCGCTCTTTTTATTTTTAAGTTATATTCTAAAACTTTAACGGTTCGTGAAAAACTACTTAAAAATGGTTATCAAGATATTGATAATAATAATTATTCAAAAGAAGTTAATAAGACGACTAATTATTTTTTTAATTTTGAATTTGACGTTAAATATTTTATAATAACGGTTAATGATGAGCATCAAATTTATTTTTTTGAAAAAGACCAAGCTCTTATTAATGAGTGTCAATATGATTTTATAGATAAAAAGGCTTTAGAAGAAACTGCTTGTACATCGTTTGATATAAAGAAAGTTAATAGTTTGAAAAAAACATTTTTAAAAGAATTAAAGAAAACAAAAATAACCTTAAAGGAATTAAAAAAAGTTTAGGTATAAAGATACCTTTTTTTCTTGTTAAAGTAAATGTTATATACTATAATTAAAGGGAAGTAGGTGAAACATGATAAAATTTATAATAACTAATTTTAATGACTATAGGCATGATCTTTTAAGTCGAGTTTCAGATAAAGAAACGATAATTTTAACTTCTAAGAATCAAGTTATTAATTATAAAAAGGTTTTTAGTTCGAATAATAATGTTCAAATTTATGATTTAAAAACTCTAATTTATCAAATTTATCATGAAAATTTAAATCAATTACCTATTTTGAATCAATCTGAGCAAACCTTATTTTTTATTAAAGCAATTAAAGAATTACCAAAATTAAAATATTTAAATAATCATGTTTTAGCAATGATTGATGATCTAATTACTATTTATCAAGAAGAAACTAACTATTTATTAAAGAAAAATGATTATCAAACCAAAGTAACCAATGAAATTAATTTAATTTTTGATAAATATTTAAGTCTTATTGATAATAAATATCTTGATGAGCAATTATTATATAAAGAAGTTTTAACATTTTTAAAAAACAATAAAATTTATGCAAATAAAAACCTTATTATTAGTGATATCTATTATTTTAATGAGATTGAAAAAGAAATAATAATAAATATTATTAATAATAGTAATAATAGTTATTTTTATTTTTTAAATTTAGATAAAAAATCAGGTTTAGAAATACCTTTTACAACCTTTGAATATTTTAAAAAGGCCTTTGAAAATAGGTATCAATTAGAAATCTTAAATCATGAACTTGATCAAGAAAAAGAATTTATTATTAACAATTTATATAATTTTAATCCAAAAATGTATCCTAAAAGTAATCATTTTAATCTTTATGGTGCCAGCGATTTATATGATGAAGTTGTTTTTATTGCTAATCAAATAAATCACCTTATTCAAAAAAATAATTATCGTTATTCAGATTTTGCGATTGTTTCAAATAATATTAAAGATTATGAAAATTACTTTGATTTGATTTTTACTGATAATAATATTTATTATCATCAACCAATAACTTTAAATTATCATTTTTTTGATTATATTCTAAGATTATTAAAAATTATGGATAATAATTATACTAATGAGACGATAATTAATCTTTTAAAAACAAATTATTATAATTTAAACGATGTCGAAATTAATCAAATAATTAAGAATTTTGAAAGAAATGATGAGTTAGAATCTCCTTT
>CAZGXD010000153.1:0-2297 GCA_964529625.1 uncultured Muribaculaceae bacterium | reverse complement strand
AAGTTTAGGTATTTTAGGCTTATTTTTAATTGTTTTATCATTTATAGATTTTAAAAAAGTTGATAAAATTAATTTGAAAAAAGCCATGTATGTTGCTAATGATAATGAAATAGTTAAATTATATAATCAAGATTTTGAAGAAGTAAAAGAAATTCCTAGGGGGACAAAAGTAACTACTGCTTCATCAATTGTTAATGAAGAAACAGAGATAGAGTATTTGAAAATTAATTATGATAATCAATCTTTTTTAATTGAGAAAACTAAATTAGTTTCTAAATTAGAAGAAGTCGTGTTAGAAAAAGAATTATATGTTAGAACTCCAGTTACTGTTTATGCTAATGCTAAGACAAGTAAAATTAAGTCGGTGCTGAAAAAGGGTGAAAAAGTAGAAATTATTGGATTTGATAATTTAGATATTGAGGGAAAAGTAAATAAATATAAAATTAAAGTTGATGATGGAGAAGGATATATATATGGGAAATACTTAGTTAGAACCGAAGAAATGGCACTAATGAATTATGATCAAGATAATAATTATCAAAAGCATTTAAAAAGAGTTGATACTCAAGGTGGGGGTAAAGCTGGTAATTTAGATTATTTTCCTTATGAAAAACCACAATTTGAAAATAATGTTATGCCAACCGAAGTAAGGGCTCTCTATTTAAATAGTGGGGTTGTAAGAAATGTTGATGAATATATTAAATTAGCCAAAGGGACTAACATTAATGCTTTTGTAGTTGATATTAAAGATGATGGTGCGCCAGGCTATGCCTCTTTAGTTATGAAAAAGTATTCACCAACTAATTATAAATATGCTAATAATAGTTTTGAAAGATATCAAGAAGCAATTAAAAAAATAAAGGAAGCTAATTTTTATGTGATTGGTAGAATTACAGTTTTTAAAGATGCTTATTTTGTTAAAGATAATCCTGGAAGTGCGATTGTTGATAAGAGTACTCAAGAACCATTTCGACATAATGGATCTTATTGGCCAAGTGCTTTTGATCGTTTAGTTTGGGAATTTAATGTTGAATTAGCTAAAGAAGCAATTGAGGAAATGGGCTTCAATGAAATTCAATTTGATTATATTCGTTTTCCTGATCGAACTAATAAATTAGAACGAGAAGGTAAAATTGATATGAAGAATCTTTATCAAGAAGAAAAAGCTCAAGCAATTCAAGGATTTTTATTTTATGCGACCGATGAGATTCACCAATTAGATGCTTATGTAGCCGTTGATGTTTTTGGAGAAAGTGCTCATCCTTATGTTACTGGTTATGGTCAATACTGGGCGGCATTATCAAATATAGCTGATGTTATAAGTGCAATGCCATATCCTGATCATTTTAATGCTCATGAATATGGATTTAAAGAAATTGTTTGGACAGTTCCCTATCAGTTATTAAAGTTTTGGGGAGAAAATTATGTCGGGTTAAGACAACAAGAAATTCCAACGCCAGCAATTGTTAGAACTTGGATTCAAGCTTATAATACAATTAGAGAACCATATATTGAATATAATGCTGAAAGAATAAGTGAACAAATTAGAGGCTTATATGATGCCGGACTACGAGGTGGATATATGACTTGGAATGCTGGATCAAGTTTAAGTAAATATAAAATGATTTCTGAGGCTTTTAATAAGGTCTATTAAGGAGGCAAAAGTGAATACATATAAATTTAATGATATTACTTATAAATTAATAGAAAACTATAAAGAAGGATTTAATGAAACGTTAGTTGCTGAAAAAATGACTGATTATTTTGATCGATATGATTATATAGTTGGTGACTGGGCGTATGGTAAAATAAGGCTTAAGGGTTTTTGTAATAAAAAAAATCGTTGTTATAAAAAAATTAATGCTATTAGTTTAAAAGAAAAATATATTAAAGAAAACTGTGCTTATGATTGTCGTTATTTTGTAATTAAAAAAGAAGAAAAAAATAAAAGTTAATGGTAAATGTTTACAGTGATTATAACTTGTTTAAGTAGAAAAAGGGCTTAAATTTTGTTATAATATTAAAAGTGAGGATGATAATTTGGAATTAAATGAACTAATGAAAATTTATCAAGATTTTTTAAAAAGAATTGATGAATTAAGGGGGATACTTTGATATAGATTCTAAAACCAAGCGAATCGAAGAATTAGAAATGATTATGAATGCTCCTTGTTTTTGGGATAATAACTTAAAAAATGAAGTGATAATAAAAGAATTTAATGATTTGAAAAAAATAATTGTTGAATTTAATAATCAAAAAGAATGGCTTTCTCAGGTGTTGATGGTATTAAGAAAGG
>CAZGXD010000152.1:0-2307 GCA_964529625.1 uncultured Muribaculaceae bacterium | reverse complement strand
TATATAATTATTTTAATAAAATAATTTGTATTGATAATGGTTATTTGAAACCAAGTTTGAATGTATTAAATGACATATTAAAAGAATACAAAAAAGACGAATGTATAATTATTGGAAATAATTATGAAGAAGATATTTTATTAGGTGCTAATAATAATATAGACACAGTTTGGGTTAGTCAAAAGGATGATGATGATAAAAAAGCAACTTATGTAATTAATAGTTTAAAAGAATTAAAGAAAATATTATAAATTGTAGTACTATATCTTTAATTTGCATGGATGAACTTGATATTTATATAACTCATGGTAATGAATATAGTATTGAAAAAGAAAAAAGGTTTCAAAGAAAAAAAATTGAAAAAATATCATTCTAAATAAAAAAAGTAGATGGCTATAAATTGTAGTTATCTGAAATTAAAAGTTAAAAATGGTAAATATTATAATACTGATGTTTGTGATTTTAAGAAATATTTAGGTCTATTAAATCAATAAAAAAACGTAAAGTCTCTAAATTATAAATGATATCGGTTGTCAAAGTTAATTAAGTTTGAGATAATAAAATTGGTGATAAGATGAAAATACTTTGTTTGGGCCATGCTGCTTATGATGTAACAGTTCCACTTGATGAATATCCAATTGAAAATACTAAAAATAGAGTCGATGAACTTTTTGAATGTGGTGGTGGACCAGCTTCTAATGCGGCTTATTTATTAGGCAAATGGGGGATGGATGTTTATTTTGCTGGAGTAGTTGGAGTTGGAGAACGGGGAAAGGCAATCAGAGAAGAATTTGAAAAGGTTAAGGTTAAGGTTGATTATTTAGAAACCAACCCTTTATATAGAACTACTTTTAGTTTTATCATCGCTAATAAAAGTAAAGGTTCTAGAACTGTCTTAGCATATCGCTCTAAAGATATGAAAATGAGTGAATTAAACTTAAATTTTGTCCCTGATATAATTTTAATTGATGGACAAGAGTATGAAATTTCAAAACAAGTATTAAAACAATACCCACAAGCAATTAGTATTATTGACGCTGGTAGAGCAACTCCTGAAATAGTTGAATTAGCTAAAATGGTGAATTATTTAGTTTGTTCAAAAGAGTTTGCTGAAGAAGTTTCAGGCATAACAATTGATTATAATAATAAGCAAACTATTGTTGATTTATATAATAATTTAAAACAAAACTTTAATAATACCATTGTTGTTACTTTAGAAAAAAAAGGTTGTTTATATGAATATGATGGTCAAATAAAGATTATGCCTTCAATTGAAGTAACAGCAATTGATTCAACTGGGGCTGGAGATATCTTTCATGGTGCTTTTACTTATGGAATTGCTAAAAAATTACCATTTGAAAAAACACTAAAAATATCTAATATTGCTGGAGCACTATCAGTAACTAGAATTGGAGGCCGTAATTCAGTTTTTAGTTTAGAAGAGATGAAAGAAATATATCATGACTTTGAATAATGTTGTATTTATTAATCAATTTCCTAAATTAGATCTTCATGGTTTAGATAAGGAAAGTGCTGAAATATATATAAAAGAGTTTATTAGAGATAATTTAAAATTAAAAAATAAAATTATAGTAATAGTTCATGGAATCGGAAAAGGAATTTTAAAAAAAGTAACTCATCAACAATTAACTAATAATAAAGATGTAATTGAGTTTAAAACTTTTTATTATAATCATGGTTGTACTCTTGTTCAATTAAAGATTAAATAAAAATTTACAATAGAAATGAAGTGAAAAGATGATGTTAAATAAAAAAAAGGGGTTTACTTTAATTGAATTATTAGCAACCCTTGTTATTTTAGCCCTTCTTATGGTTATTGTTATTCCAAAGGTAGTTGATACAATTGATAATACTCGTAAGAAAACCTTTGAAAATAGATTAAATGGATTAATAGTAGCCCTTCGTCAAAAACAAAGAGAATTAATGATGGATTCCTATGTTGAAAAGCTAATATTTGAGTATGAAAATGGAATTGAAACGTCTGATAAAGGTTTATCTCTTGATTATAGTGGAGAAAAACCAGAGAATGGAATAATAATAATTGATGAAGATGGAAAAATTGCGATAGCAATTCATGATTATACTTTCTGTGCTCAAAAAGGATATGAAGATGAAGAAATAACGATTACAAAAGAGAAATTAGAAGATTGTAATTTTGAAATAGAACCAGAAGAATAAAAGAATTAAAAACATAAAAATATGTTTTTTTTAAGTATTTTAATATTAAATTGACTTTATCTTATCAATGATATTATAATAGGATTAAATTAATAAAGGTTGTGATAA
>CAZGXD010000151.1:0-2316 GCA_964529625.1 uncultured Muribaculaceae bacterium | reverse complement strand
AAAAAAGAGGCTATATGTTTTCCTCTTTATTTTCTTTCAACCAATTTTTTCCTTCTATCATTCTTGTAACTAACATAGAAACAGAAAGATCATCAATTACATTTAAACAGGTTGCTGGAGCATCAATTAAAATTCCAATTGTAGCAATAATAGCAAAAGCTCCAGCTGGAAATCCATAAAGACTTACTACTAGCATTTCTCCTATTAAACCCCCACCTGGAATCCCAGACATAACAACACCACTTAAAACTGAAATTAAAATAGCAATTAAATAAGTTTCAAGACCAGTAAATGGTTTATTAAAGATGGTAAAAAGAAAGGCTATTTTTAAAACTGAACCAATAATACTTCCATGCATATTCATTGAGGCTCCTATTGGAATGGTCACTTCTCTTATATCTTTAGGAATTCCTATTTTTTCTGAAGCTTCTAAATTAGTTGGTAAACTCGCTAAAGAACTTTGAGTCGCTAAAGCGGTAACGGTTGGGGGTAAATTATATTTATAAAAACGCTTGACACCTTCTTTACCTCCAGCTAAATAAGCATATAAGGTATAAAAAATCAAATAATATAAGATTGAAACGGGAATATATAATAAAACACTTTTTGCATAGCCTTCAATTAATTGTGGACCAAACTGCCCAATTAAGGTAGCAAAATAGGCACATAACCCAAGTGGGGCATAACCCATAATTAAACTAACTACTTTCATCATTGCTTTCGATAAACTTTCCAAACCTTTAGCTAATCCTTTGCCTTCTTTTCCTAACTGACTAATTCCTACTCCTATTAAAATGGAAAACGCAATTAATGGTAACATATTACTTCTTGATAAAAGATGAGAGAAATCAGTTACTGTAATAGCAGAAACAATTCTTTCCCCTACCTTTAATTTTGTAATTTCATTCCCTGCTTCGATAATTATTCTTGCTTTTCCAACTGGATTAACAAATTTAACAATTACTAACATAAAAACAGCTGCCACAGTTCCAGTAATAACAAATACTAAAAATAAATAGCCTAGTATTTTACCAAGTCGTTTTAAATTTAGCATATTAGCAATTGAACTAGAAATAGAAACAAAAACAAGAGGAACAACAATGGTAAACAACAAATTTAAAAATATATCACCAAATGGTTTTAAAATAATAGCATCTTCTCCTAGATATAAACCAATTAAAGTTCCTATTATAATTGAACATAGTAAAAGTAATGAAAATCTATAGGTTTTAAAAAACTTACTTTTAAAAAAACTCATAACTATAACCTCCTAAAATATTATATTTTTTAAAGGCTTAGATTATGAGTATTATATTGTAAATGATAATAATTCAGGTTTAAAGATAAGTAAAACCCCTAGTATTAACATAATAAGACCTCCAACTAAATGAGAATACTTACTATATTTAGTTGATATCCCAATTAATTCAAAACTTATCATAGCAATAATTAAAATAACAATATCATCAATCAAAAAGAAAAAGATATAAATTAACAAATAAATAAAATGTTGAAATTTAGTTAAAGGATTCATTGCCAAAATCTGAGTAAATAGAATTGGTAGTCCGGCTGAACAAGCTAATTCAATTAAATTTACTGAAACGGCTAAAGCCATTATTCCAATAATCGCGAAAGCAAAGTTTTGTTGAGTAGTTATTTTTTTTATTCTTTCAATTATCTTATTGCGCTTTTTTTCTTCTACAACAGTACATCCATCTTCTTCTTTAAGTCCTTTTCGAAAACTTTTTAAATTAATTACTCCTCCAATAATAGCAACTATCCCAATTAGAATTTTTACCCATGAAATTGACATAATAGAAATTGTTATTTTAAGCCAAGATGCCATTAATAATAAATAGACTAAAGCTGATGTTCCAACAAAGGTTAGCCCTAGAATCCATCTTCGCCTTTTATTTTCCATTCCTAATAACATACTTATTAATAATAATAACACCCACATCGCACATGGATTAAAACCATCTACTAAACCAATAATAAGTGCTAGAACAGGGATTGACACCTTTTTTACATCTACTAAGCCCAAAAAGGGAATTTCAATTAAACTGTTTTCTATATTATTTTCTTCGATTTTATCTAAATTAGGATCAAATTTATTTGTCATAATTTCTGAGACTAAATTTTGATGTTTTTTAGTTGAATAATATTCGATTGTTTTTTCTACTTTTCTTTCAACATCACTATTAAAACCAATATAATGATTAGTTCCAATAATGGTTAAGGGAATATAAGTTTGATCAATATTAAAGGCTTTTCTTACTTTATTAAATAATTCAACCTTTTTAGTACTTCCTGAAA
>CAZGXD010000150.1:0-2318 GCA_964529625.1 uncultured Muribaculaceae bacterium | reverse complement strand
ATTGGTGAAAAATGATGAATGTTAAAGATTTATTTAAAATATCATTTACTAGTATAATTAGAAACAATAAAAACAGATTCTATTTTATAATTATGATGTTTTGCTCGTTGATAACTATTATTATCTTATTTTTTGGAACTAACTTTTTAAATATTCTTAATAATGATATGAAAAATCAAACTAGTTATCGTACTTTTAATGTTTATCCTGAATATGATTGGGAAGAATTAAACAATTTTGATAGAATTGAAAAAAATAAAAAACTAGAAGAATTAAGAGAAACTGCTATTGAGCAATTAAAAACAATTAATTATGTTTCACTTGTAGTTAAAACTGAGTATGATCATTTTTTTGTGGAAACAAATGATTTTAAAGTTCCAGGAAGAGTAACTTTATTATATGCTAAAGAAGAAAATTTGCCTGAAATAGTTGTTGGGAAAGGATTTAAAAATGGAGCAAGTGGGGTCGCAGTCTGTCCAGTAAATTTTTTACCTTTCTCAATTAATTCAGATAATCTTGGAGTTCTAGGGATTCCTTTAATAAAAAAAACAGATTTACTTACTATAGATGACTTATTAAAAACCAAATTTATTGCTAATTATGATGAATATGAAGTAAAAGGTCATGGGGATATTACTATTGTTGACAATCATACCAAAGAATATAAAATTATTGGTTTATATAATAATGCTGGGACAATGAATCCTAATAATGAATGTTATGTACCAGGGGATGATATAATTGAAATGTGTCACACCTCTAATTTTATTTGTAATGAAAATCAAGAACAGACAAGTATTACGGTTATAATAGATAAATATAAGAATATGGATTATTTTAAAGAAAAAGTAAAAACTATGGGTTTTTCTGTATTGGAAGTTAATGCATATTCAGAAAATACTTTAAATAGCACGGTTGAAATTGGATTGTTAATTTTAATCTTATTAATATTAATTACAGTTGTTATAATAACTTTATCGTATATAAAAAAGAAAGTAT
Organism: uncultured Muribaculaceae bacterium; assembly: GCA_964529625.1. GTDB lineage: Bacteria > Bacillota_I > Bacilli_A > RF39 > UBA660 > DUPI01. Next base: position 1,319 of record CAZGXD010000150.1, on the reverse strand, counting down.
TAAATGAAACTAAAATTATTGGAGTTTTAAGGGCTTGCGGTTATAATAAAAAACAAATAAAAAATATTTATTTGCTTGAAAGTACTATTCTTAACATTTTATCTTATCTGTTTTCTTTACTTTTATTTCAAATAATATATCAAATTTTAAAAAAGAAATATATGCTAGGATTAATACTTAGGGGAATATATATTAAGAACAATTCTTTTGTCTTTATTTATTCTTTTTCTATCATTGTTATATTTTCTTTCTTAATTGCAAATTTAAATTTAAATCAAAAATTAAAAAGTGATATTATTTCACTTATAGGAAGTAGTGATTAAGATGGTTTTATTAAAAGGCTTTATAAGAAAAGGTACCACTAAAATATATATTGTTATCTTAACAGGATTGTTAATAACTATTATTACTTTGTTTTCAATTATTAATTATTATAATAATAAATGTAATGAAATATTTAAAGATTCCTCAGAAATGTTTGTTATTAGTACTAAAGAATTTTATAATAATTTAAATAAAAATAAAAAATATACTAATCTTAGAGAAGTGTTAGTATTTAAACCTAATTATTCCTCAAAAGTATTTGGAATACAATGTGAACAAATAAGAGATGCTCAGACTGGTTTTATTACTGATAATTTTGATGAATGTGATCAGGATTCAAGTGTGAAATGGATAGATTTATTATTTGATAATTATAATAGTTATGTTGTGGTTGTAAATGATTCTGATTTATTGGGTAATCAAGTTATAATAGGAATTCATAAAGAGTTATATGAAGAAGAAGAAAATTATAAAGATTTAATTGGCAAAGAAGTAAGTTTTTATTTTAATGATGAGTTGATAGAATTTAAGATTAAAGGTTTTTCAAATGAAAGATTTCCTAAAATCTATATATCTAGTAAGAAATATGATAAGTTATTTAAAAAGAATAATGTTTATGGATATTTAGTCACTCCAAAATATTTTTTTGATACTGATGAAATTTACTTAAATACACTTGATAATATAGATTATGCTAAAACTAACACACATTATGAGGGGGATTCTAACAATTATTTTAATTTTTTTTATGATATGGTTAACTATTTAACTTTTGCTAGTTATATAATAATAATTATATTTATTATAGTAATTATAGTAGTAACTAAAAATTCTATTATGGATGAAACCGAAATTATTAAAGTTGAAAGACTATTAGGATATAATTTAAATCAAAAAAGAAAGCATTTGAGTACTAAAATAATTACCTTGAATTTTATTACAATTATGTTAAGTTCAGTCGGGTCGATATTAATAAATATTTTAATAAATCTTTG
>CAZGXD010000149.1:0-2325 GCA_964529625.1 uncultured Muribaculaceae bacterium | reverse complement strand
AAATCCTATTTTTTACCGTTATCAATTATTTCTTTAGCAATATAAATTGGTCTTCTTTTAGTCTCAACATAAGTTCTTCCTAAATATTCACCAATGATCCCAAGGGCAAATAATTGAATTCCTCCTAGTAATAAAACCATACTTAAAATTGAAGCATAACCAGGAACATCAATTCCTAAAATAAGGGTTTGAGAAATTAAAATAACTAAATATATAAATGAAATCCCTGAAATAACAATTCCAAAATAAGTAGCTATTCTTAAAGGAGCCGTTGTAAAAGCAACTAAACCTTCAATAGCATATTTAATTAACTTTAAAAAAGACCATTTACTTTCTCCATGAACCCTTTTATTGGCAATATAAGGAAAATAATAAGTATTAAACCCAACAAATGAAAAAATACCTTTAGAAAAACGATAATATTCACTTAATTCTAAAATAGCATCAACCATTTTTCTATTTAATAATCTAAAATCACTCGCCCCATTAACAAAATTAACATCTGATATTTTATTAATAAGTTTATAAAATAAATTAGAAAATATCTTTCTAAAAAAAGGGTCATTCCTTTTTTCTTGATAAGCAGCGACACAGTCATAATCATTATTATCTTTAATAATATCTAGCATTTTTATAATTAAAGAAGGTTCTTGTTGTAAATCAACATCAATAATCGAAACATAATTTCCTTTTGCTTCTTTAAGCCCGGCATAAATTCCAGCTTCTTTACCAAAATTTCTAGAAAAATTAATTATTTTTATTTTTTCTTTAGCCATCTCTGCTATTTGTTTTAAATTATCTAACGTATTATCTTTACTACCATCATTAATAAAAATGATTTCATATTTAATTTTATGATTTTTTAAAACTTTCGCTACTTCATGATAAAACAAACCAACATTTTTTTCTTCATTATAACAAGGTACAACTATTGATAAATCCATTAAAACCACCTTTTTTCTTTAATTTTTATATCATTTTTTTTTAATTACTCATTTTCTTTAATAAATAACTGAATATCACTTAAATTCTTATCTAACCAATTATATCTATTAATAATCCAAGTTTTTAAATATTCAATTTCATCTTCATAATCTTCAGGACATGGAGTTGGATTAGTACCAACCTTTTTACCCATAATAGCCCATCTTTCAAAATTATGTTCAATCTCTTTATTCATCTCTTTTGCTTTTTTATCAATTATAGTTAAAATATCTTTAAAGTGATGTTTTTCTTGTTCCCAATATTTTGCTAATTCTTGATAAAAATAATCATTTTTTAATAATTGCCTATACCAACTTTTAGAAGAAGTTATTTGTTTAGTCCATCCAGTATATAAATGGCAATCACCATTAGTAGAATTTCCATAAGTAAGATCAAAATCCCATATTGGACCCATTTTTAATTTTTCGCCACGTTCTTTATGCATATATTCACTAAATCCAACTGCATCCCAATCTTTACTAAATTCTACAATTAAAAAGTATTTTATAAACGATTCGATATCTATATATTTTAAATATTCATTATTTGCTTTTATATCAACTACATATAAGGATTGCTCAAATTCATTAATATAATTTTGAATATATTCTTTCTGACTAGCAGTTATTTTTTCTTGCTTTGGATATTGATATAATAAAGTTTTATCAGCATACTCAGTTTGAAAATAATCTTTTTCTAAGATTCGATCTGATCTTAGAATATAACCCCCTGTTATATTTTCTTTAGTATGATATATTGGGGAAGTACTTAATTTAGAAATAGGTAATCTATTATTATCCCTTTTAATCCGTTCTGTTAATTGATAAAGTCCTTGATATTCATTATTTAAATAAACTTCAACAAATCTTATTTTAGGTGTCCAACCAAGTTCAAATAAATTAGCTAAAGTATGTGATGTATAATTTCTCAACAAAGTTTTATCCATATAATTTGGAATTAATAACCAATCTTCTTCAAAGGGCAAATCTAATATATGAGCACTTATTGAAGTTTTTTTATCATTCCATAATTCAATATTATATGGCTTTTTTGGCTGTGTCCAAGTCCAATTACCTCGTCCCCTAATCCCTATATAGCCTTCATATAAGCCCTCTTTTGGATAATTGGAATTTTCACTATTAACTATTTTCATAGTTCCTAAAACTCGTTCAGTTTTAGAATCTATAGTAACATTATTTGTATCAATATAAATTATTGGAACCCCTTCATATTGTAAATTATCTATTTCATTAAAAGTATTATATGTTAATTTAATGTTTTGATTTAAAAGGGAAATATCTTTTATTTTATTATAAGAAAGGTTTAATTCTTTTAAATTTT
>CAZGXD010000148.1:0-2336 GCA_964529625.1 uncultured Muribaculaceae bacterium | reverse complement strand
CATTATTATTTGTTACCCCAATTGGTGGAAGATGTTTTTTTAGTTCATATATTATTTTTATTATTCTTATTTTAGAATTAATAAATTATTTAGTAAATGAAATAGTAATGGAATATGTATATAAATTTTCTCTTATTATTTCAATTACATTTGGTATTTATTTACTTAATATATATGCGTATATTTGTTTTCTAGATTATATGAGACTTAGTTATTTAAGAAAAATGAGTAAAACTGAAACTGAAATAATTTTACCGATTTTGCCTTATAATGAATATATTTGGATGTCAACACCTAATGAAACTTATTTAAATGATAGATATAAATTATTTTATAATATTAATGACGAAGTAGATTTTTTATGTATTGATTATGAAGTATGGAAAAATATAAAATAATAATTATAATATTATATTTAATGGTAATGGTTTATTATATTTTTATTTTTGTTTTATGTAAATATTTCATTCATATACTTTTCAATTGACATTTTTATTGCTAGTTAAAAATCATTATGATATAATTAGGAAGATTTGAAGTGAATTTTTGATGGTAAGAATATAAGAACAATTTTATAATGTTTTTTAATATTAATTTATTAAAAAAATTTTGGGAGGGGAATAATGTTTACTTTTTATGAAGAAGTAAGGAATAAGATTGCTAAATTAAGTTTGTTTGATTTATTTATCCTTTTTAGTCCAATTATTGATTTAATTACATCATTTTCAATTAGATATTTTAATTTAAGTGTAACATTTGGAATGATAATAAGATCTTGTTTTTTGTTATATATGTTGTATTATTTTTTCTTTAAAATTAAAAGTGAATATAAGAAAATAAGTCTTATTTATTTATTAATTTTATTTTTATATTGTTTTCTACATTTATTTAATATTTATTTTTTAAAGGGTCTGTCAGTTTTTATAAGTGAATTTAAAATACTTATAAAAATGTTTTACTTTCCTATTATTCTAGTTGTAATTTTTAATCATTTTAGTATATCTAAAAATAAAATGAGTAAGAATTTATTTCATAATGTGTCTATAATGTATTTATTTTTAATTGTAATTGCAATTATCACTAATACATCGTTTCAAACTTATACATATGTAAAAAATGGTTTTACGGGGTGGTTTTTTTCTCCAAATGAGATAAGTGCAATATTGTCAATGCTTTCTCCTTTTATAATTATAAAAATAATGAAAAATTATAAAAAACTATATGTTTATATATGTTTATATCTTTATACTTATATTATGTTATTAATTGGAACAAAGGTTCCTTTTCTAGGAATTTTATTGTCAATTTTAGGATACTTATTTGTTTATGGTGCAAGGTTTATTTTAGATAAGGAAAATCGTCCGAGATTTATTAAATTTGTAAAAATACCAGTAATATTACCTATAATTATTAGTGTTGCAATAGTTATATTTTTATATAAGGGTTCAACTTTATATTACAATATGGCTCAACATAAGAAAATTATTATTGAACAATATAAAGAAGATGGACAACAAAATAATCAAGATATGATTCTTAAAAAGAGGGATTATATTAATCTTATTTTTAGTGGTAGGGAAAATTTTAATAGTATTATGTATAAAAAATTTATACAAGCCAATACTAAAGAGCAATTGTTTGGACTTGGTTATATTGATATAGAAAATAAGTTTAACCGGCAATATAATATAGTTGAAATTGATTATGCTGATATATTTTATTTATATGGAATTTATGGTTTTGTTGTATATTTTATAATGTTTGTTATTATGTTAATTGATATTATAATATTATCAATTAAAAGATTTAAAACAATTATTTTTAATGATTCTATCATACCTTATTATATAAGTATTGTTTTAATGTTAGGAATTGCTCTTTTTGCTGGGCGTTCTTTTACAGCCCCGGCAGTAAGTATATATCCTGCTATAATAATCCCTTTATTATATTTAGAAATAAATAAAGAAAGTGATGAAAAGCATAAAACTTTGTTAGAAATGATAAACGAATTTTTAAAGATACATTATATTAAAGTTTTATTTATAGTAAGTTTAATATTTATTTTATCATTTGTAATTCTTTTTTAATTAAGAAGTGAGGTATTTATGAGAACTAAGAACAGCATTTTAAACTTTGTTACTTCCTTTTTACCTTGGTTAATATTAGCTATCCTTGGTTTTTTGAAAATTAAAATTTTTATAAATTCTTATGGTTCTGAACTAAATGGTTTAGTTCAATTAGCTAATCAAGTTTTTATGTTTTTATCTATTTTATCATTAGGATTTAACTCAGCTGTTATTTATCATCTTTATGAACCTTTGATGGAAAAGGATTAT
>CAZGXD010000147.1:0-2336 GCA_964529625.1 uncultured Muribaculaceae bacterium | reverse complement strand
AGAGTAGCTAAGTATGGAAAGGATAATCGCTGAAAGCATCTAAGCGAGAAGCCTTCCTCAAGATGAGTTTTCCCATTTTTTTAAAAAAGTAAGTTCCCAGAAAGACTATCTGGTTGATAGGTTAGAGGTGGAAGCATGGCAACATGTTGAGCTGACTAATACTAATAGAACGAGGATTTAATCTAATTTTTTAAATAATTTGATAGAAGCCACATTATCTTGTTTTCAGAGAATTATATATATATTAAATTGGTAACGATAGCAAAGTGGATACACCTGTTCCCATCCCGAACACAGAAGTTAAGCACTTTAACGCCGACAATAGTGTAAGCGAAGATAGGTAGTTGCCAATTTTTTTTATTTTCTTTTTTAATCATGTATTAATATTAATAAAAGGATAATATATATTGTTAAAAAATTAAATTTCTTATATAATAAATATGGTGATATGAATGGAATATAAGATAATAACTTATAATGAAAGAGAAACCTTTGAATTAGCCCAAAATTTGGAAACAGAAAAATTTCCTAATATGATTATTTGTTTAGAAGGTGAGCTTGGTAGTGGTAAAACTATATTTGCTAAAGGAATGGCTAATGCTTTGGGGATTAAGGAAAATATCACTTCTCCAACTTTTACTATTATTAAAGAATATGATGGGGAATTACCTTTTTATCATATGGATATGTATCGTTTAAATGGGAATATTGATGGGTTGGGCTTAGAGGAATATTTTTCTAAAAATGGGGTTGTTGTTATTGAATGGGCAGATATGATAAAATCAGTTTTACCAAAAGAAAGAATTGAAATTAAATTTAAAATAATAGATGAAAATAAAAGACTTTTAATTATAAAACCTTATGGTCAGAAGTATGAAGATATTTGTGGAGCGATTATATGAAATATCTATTTTTAGATACTTCATCTTTTTATATAAATATTGCTTTAATTGATAATGATAAAGTTATTTATAAATTTAAGGAACGCAATAGCCCGAAATTATCGGAAAATATTTTTGTTTATTTAGAATATGCATTTAAGAAAAGCAAAATAAAAAAAGAAGACCTAGATAAAATATTTATTGTTAATGGACCTGGTTCATTTACAGGAGTAAGAGTCGGATTGACGATTGCTAAAACAATGGCATGGGCATTAAAAATTTCCATTATTCCTTTATCTACCTTAGAGTTATATGCGACTACTGAAACTCAGTTTAAATATATAATTTCTTATATTAATGATCGGAATGGTTATTTATATGCTGGAATATATGATAAAGAATTAAATAATTATATGATTGATAGATATTTACATATCTCAGAATTATTAGATAAAATAACTTCTTTTAAAAATTTTATAATGATTGGTTATAATGAAATAAAGATTGATCAAAAAATAATTCAGCCAGAAATAGATATTATAAAGATTATAAAAAAACATGAATCCGATAAATTAGGGGATGTTCATTTATTAAAACCTAATTATTTAAAAATGATAGATGCTGAAAGGAAAATTCTAAAACAAAAAAAGGAGCAAGATTAATGAAAGATGTATATATACTAGCTATTGAAACTAGTTGTGATGAAACAAGTGCTTCAATTATAAAAAATGGTTGTTTTGAAATGGGAACAATTGTTTTATCACAAATAGATATTCATGCTAAATTTGGGGGGGTTGTTCCTGAAACAGCAAGTCGAACTCATATTGAGAATATAACGATTGTTATTGAAGAAACACTAGAAAAAGCTAAAATTAAAATAGAAGAAATAGACGCGATTGCAGTAACTTATGGACCTGGTTTAATAGGGTCACTATTAATTGGATTAATGGCGGCTAAAACCCTTTCTTTTATCTATAATAAGCCCCTGATCCCAGTTAATCATATTGCCGGACACATATATGCTAACAATTTAACTAAACCTCTGAATTTTCCTTTAATTGCCCTTGTAATAAGTGGAGGTCATACTGAATTAGTACTTATGAAAGAAGATTATTCATTTGAATATATTGGGGGAACGGTTGATGATGCAGTAGGAGAAGCTTATGATAAAGTGGCACGAATACTTGGACTTGGTTATCCTGGGGGTCCTGCGATTGATAAATTAGCCAAAGAGGGAAAAGATACATACAAATTGCCCCTTCCAATGGATGATATGTCATTTGATTTTAGTTTTAGTGGGTTAAAAAGTGCCGTAATTAATTTAAATCATAATCAAAAGCAAAAAGGAAAAGAAATTAATAAAGCTAATATGGCAACTTCTTTTCAAAATCGAGTAATAGAAATTTTAACTAAAAAAACAAGACGAGCCCTGAAGCAATATAATGTTAGTAATCT
>CAZGXD010000146.1:0-2338 GCA_964529625.1 uncultured Muribaculaceae bacterium | reverse complement strand
ATGGGGAGGTATATTATGAACGATATAGCTTTCTCCATTTTATTAGTCCTTGTGGGACTTTTTGTTGGAATGATAGTTACATTTTTAATTAATTATATAAAGGAAAAAAATTCTTCTAAAAAAGCGGAAATAATGTTGGAAAATGCTAGGAATGAAGCTGCTAAAATAAAGCGAGATCATTTATTAGAGGCGAAAGAAGAAGCATACAACTTAAAGAATGAACTTGAACAAGAAATAAAAAATAAAAAAAATGAAATAAAAGAGATTGAAGACCGTTTAATTGTTCGAGAAAATAATATTGATCGGCGTGATCAAACTCTTCAAAACCGTGAACAAATGTTAGAAGAACGTGAACAAAATTTAATTGATAAACAAAAAGATGTCCAGTTGGAACAAGTGGAGATTGAAGAAATTAAAAAGGAACAGATTGAACTTTTGGAAAGAATTGCTGGTTTTTCTAAAAGTGAAGCTAAAGACTTAGTTATGACTAAAGTAGAAGAAATGATGAAATTAGAAACAACAGCATACATTAAAGAAAGAGAAGAAGAAGCAAAATTGATTGTGGATAAACAAGCTAAAAACTTATTAGTAACGACTATGCAAAGGTATGCAAGTGATGTTGCTAGTGAACAAATGGTAACAGTAGTTAATTTGCCTAATGATGATATGAAAGGTCGAATTATTGGTCGTGAAGGTAGAAATATAAGAACGATTGAAGCTGTTACTGGAGTTGATTTAATAATTGATGATACTCCAGAAACTTTTGTTTTATCTAGTTTTGATCCTTATCGTAGGGAAATTGCTCGTGTAACTATAGAAACATTAATTAAGGATGGACGAATTCATCCTGCAAGGATCGAAGAAATTTATGATAAAACATGCAAAGAAATGCAAGTTAAAGTTCGTGAATATGGAGAAACAGCCTTATTTGAATTGGGAATTACAAAAGTTAATCCTGAATTAGTTGAGATTCTAGGTAAATTACATTTTCGTTCTAGTTATGGGCAAAATGCATTACAACATGTAATAGAAGTTGCAAATTTATCCGGTATGATGGCAGCTGAACTTGGGGAAAATGTTAATATGGCTAAGAGAGCTGGTTTATTTCATGATATTGGAAAAGCAATTGATCATGAAGTTGAGGGTAGCCATGTTGAATTAGGAATAGATTTAGCTAAAAAATATAAAGAGTCAGAAGTTGTTATTGATGCGATTGCATCACATCATGGTGATGTTCCACCTAAATCAATTATTGCTGAATTAGTAGCAATTGCCGATGCTTTATCCGCGTCGCGTCCAGGAGCTAGAAATGATTCATTAGAAAAATATATTAAAAGATTACAAGAATTAGAAAATATTGCAGTCAATGTTAATGGAGTTGAAAAAGCCTTTGCAATGCAAGCTGGTCGAGAACTTAGAGTTATTGTTCAACCTGAGATTATTGATGATATAACTAGTTATAAAATTGCTCGAGATATTAAAAATAGAATTGAACATGAGATGCAATATCCAGGTACTATTAAAGTAACAGTAATTCGGGAAACTAGAGTTACGGAAGAAGCCAAATAGGCTTTTTTTTATGAAAAAAAGATAAATAAAATTTATCTATAATAATATGGCCCACTAGGATATGGATAATAGTAAGGTGAATAAGAATAATATTGAGGATAATAGTAAGGACGGGGATAAAAGTAAGGTGATAATACTGCTCCAGTTAAACCACCTAATAAAAACGGGGCTATAAATCCACCACCAATTATGCGATCATCATAAGGGGATGGATTTGAATACTGATAATTGCTAGTATACATGCTTATACTCCTTTCATAACATTCTATGTATTGGGATAGATAAAGGTGAAATAAAATTAATAAATTATCATATATTTAACTAGGTGATATGGTGAAAAAAGTTTTTGAGGGTTTAGGATTAGGATTATTAATTTGTTTAAGTTTTATATATACTGAACGGGCGGCAAGAGTATTAATTGAAAAGGATGAAATAATGAAAGAAATTCATAAGCATAAAAAGGCTTGTGAATTAAAACCAATTGATGCGATAGTTAATAAAGATACAATTATTCCTGGTATTAATGGTTATGAAGTAAATGAATTAGGGAGCTATCATAAATTAAAAAAGGTTGGATTTTATAATAAAGAATTATTAGAATATAAAACTATTAAGCCTAAAAATTCTTTAATTAATAATTATAATAAATATATAATTAGTGGTAATCTAAAAAAAAATGGGGTTAGTATATTATTTAAAGTTGAAAAGGATCTTAAAATAGATGAAATTTTAAATATTTTAACAAAAAAGGGAGTTGTTGCCACCTTTT
>CAZGXD010000145.1:0-2360 GCA_964529625.1 uncultured Muribaculaceae bacterium | reverse complement strand
TTCTAGTTCTAAATTAATATTTTTTAAAACTTCTTCATTACCAAGTTTCCGACTAACATTACTAACTTCTATTTTCATACTTTATCCGACCTACTTTCTTACAATTTAGAAAAAATGAAACCATTATCAACACGATTATAAAGATTGTAACTATAATTGGATTATCAATGTAATTCTCAACATACAAATTTGCTAAAATAATTGTTTTAAATAAAATTGGCGATATAATTAGGAAAAAGAAAATAATTAAACTACTTATAAAATTAAAATGATTTAATAAAGTAACTAAAAGAATTTGAAGAAAATATTTATTTATAATAATGACAATTAAATAATAACCTAAATGTAAATTAAGCTTATTGCCCAACATTATATAAATAAAAGCAATGAAGATAAATAATAGGCAATTTATTATAAAAAGGGAAATATATTTGCTTTGCAACCATTTTTTTCTAGTTATTTTTAAAAAAATAAATTCGGGATTATATTTTAAATCATATCTATAAATATAAAAGGTTAATAAAACTAAAATCCCATTAATAATTATTGATGAAAGCAAGCATAATGTCGACCCTACCTTATAAAAAGAGCCAGTAATTATTAAAAATATATCATAATTATTAAAATTACTTTTTCTTGAAATTAAAACAAACATAATTACATATATAACAAATAATAATTTATAAAATAAGGAAATATTTTTAAATAAAATTAGATCCTTTTTAATAAGAGCCCTCATTTGAGCATAACCCCAATCCGACTCTTTTTAACCCCTTTCTTAAGCAAATAAATTAGCCCTAGAAAAACTATTAAATAAAACCCTATTCCAGTTTTTATAGCAAAATAAATATCCGTTGTTTCAAAAACGCCATTAACATTAAAACCTGGGTTAAAATAAAACCAAAAGTTTTTATTAGTTGGAAATAGGTTATCTGAAAAAAGAATTATTCCAAGATAAGAAAAGGAAATTAGTCCTGATAGGCTAGTTTTATTAAAAATAAATATATTTAATAATACAATTAAGCCAAAGACTAAACAAGTTAAATATATCTTTATTAACCAAACAATAATAACAACCAAATCATTAACATTATAGCCAAAATAAGTGCTGATTATTGTTCCATTTAGATATGATGATAAATTAGTCAAAATTAAAAAAATTAGAATAATAGTAATAAAAAAAATAAAACTCAATCCTAGCATTACTTTTAAATTTAATTTAAGATAATTGGATTTATTTTCAAGTCTAATGATTATATTACTATAATTATTAACTATATTATAAACATATAAATAAAGTAAAATAAAACTAGGAAACATAACTAATATTAAAAAATTTATTATTAGATATTCCTAAAAAGAAAACATTAAAATAAGTATTATTAACTTCCCTAAGTCCAACAAATAAAGCCCCCAAAGTAATAAATGATAAAAGGGCTAGATACGTCCAACTAGAAGTTACTTTTTTTATAACCTGCCAAACAAAATTATTCAAAATCATTCACCACCTGCTCTTTATCTTTATAGACATAATATAAAAGAATTGATGATAAAACTACATAAACAGAAGTATGCAAAAAGGCTCGAAAAACAGTTGAATATATATAATAAGACTCAAATATATTTATTTGATAAAGATATTTGATGATGGCTTCATTAGTTATATTATCAGCGATAGTTTTAAAGATTGATGCCGTTATCATATAGATACCAAAAAAGAAAACATAATTAAAAATTATAGTTAGATTCATCTTTTTAATTATTCTTAAAGTTATAAAGCCCAAATTAATTATAAAGATACTATATGGTATCATTAAGGAAGTAACTAAAAAAACATAAAGGAAAGGACTAGTCCAACTTTCATAGGTAAAGGCTCCTAAAAATTCTGCATTAGGCAATAACTCCCATGAGAAAAAATTACCAACTAAAAAAATAAATAAGGATAATAAAATAAAAACAATACTTCCTTTAAAATAAGCTAGTCCTATCTCCTTTAGCATTGTTTTTTTATATGATGATCTCATTATAGCATCTTTAAAATAATTACCAGTTACTTTTTCAGAAAAAGAAGTAAGAGCCACATAGGTAATTACCATGGGACTCAATAAAATAATAAATTCTGCATATTCTCTATGTCTAACATAATTCCAAAAAGAATATCGATTAAAATTAGGACTATTTTTAATCCCAATAGGTTTAGAAAAAAAATCATTTACTGATAAAAAACTATAGATATTAATTAAAGAAAGCCCTAATAGGATTGACATACTGAACAGAAATTCTTTTGACTTAAAAAACTTTTTTATTTCATACATATATACGTCTCCATCCTATAGTTTTAACAATAACAAAACTTTATC
>CAZGXD010000144.1:0-2406 GCA_964529625.1 uncultured Muribaculaceae bacterium | reverse complement strand
GTTTTAAATAATCATTTGGATAACCTTTTTCTATTTTATTAATAAAATAATTTAATATAATTATATCTATTAATATCTCTGGTATTATATAATAAAATATATAATAAGTATTAGTCTTCGTAGCCCCTTTTATACCAAATTGTTCAATTTTAAAATCTCTTAAGCCATTATCTTCAACAAATATTCCCCGATCACCTTGTTTAGCATGTCTTAAATCATAACAAAACCCTAAAGTATGTAATTGCATTTGATCTTCCCTAACATCTTTACTAGGAGAGCCTAAAACATTAGTTATAGCATCGTATAATTCATCAAAATCATCATAATCACCAGTTATTTCTATTCCTGTATAATTAGGAGTTAATTTAATCTTTATCATAATCTCACCTCATAAATATTAAATAATAATATATCAATATTTTTTAAATATTTATATATTTAAATTATAACACAATTCAACTAATTTACTGATCTTTTATTGAATTTTATATGTCTATAATTTTTTTGAACTTTCTTTGAACTCCATTTGTTCATATAATTTATTAGCAAGTTCTGGATATAATTGTAAAAACTCCTTTATTGAATTTTCAAAACCACGCTTATTCCAATTTATAATTTTAGGAATTAAATCACTATTATCTAAAGGAATAAAATCAGGTCTATTAGGATATTTATATAATTGAAGTTTGCCTTGAATAGCTAATTCATTTAATTTTAATAATACATTATCAATATATTCTTCATTAATAATTTCTTCTTCATATTCACTAATAACCTCAGCCCACCAACCAGTTTTCCCACTTTGAAAATTATCTCCTTTTAATGTATAAAGCGAACCAGGCAAATCAAAAACTTTATCAAACATTCCTTGTTTTCTTTCTACCAAAACAATTGGACTTTCATTAGTACCTTTCCCACTTAATGAATATACTAAATCATTACCACCATTACTAATAAAAATTATAGCAGCAACTTTAGATGGGGTAGCATATACCCATTCCTGTCGATGAGTACTACTTCGTTTATTTAACTTTTTTAAACCTTGAATTTTACTTCCATGATATACATACTTCATTTTACACCCCACATATATATAAAGTTTTCCCCTTATTTATATTTTAATAACTATATCATTTTCTTTCATAATTTGAATTAGATCTTCTTTTGCTAATGCAATATTTCTCATCCCTTGCCCGACTGGATAATAAACAGGATAAACTTTATAATTATGATTATTTATATTTTTTAAATAATGCTTTTTTCTACATTGTGACACTAAAATGGTTTGATTTAAAATTATTGAACTTACTTGATTACCAAAAGTAATTATTATTTTAGGTTTTATGATATCTATTTCCATTTCTAATAATTTTAGATAATCCATAAATACTTTATTAGATAATGGCTTAGCATCAATTTGAGTACATTTTCCTAAATTAGTAATATAAAGTTTGTTTTGAGTAATATTTTCATACAAGTTTTCTGCAAATTCATAATCCCAATTACTCGGTTTTTTAGTCATTATTTTTTGATAAATATTATTGTCAATTAAACCTATACTATCAAAAAGTTTCCAAATGTTTTTAGTTCCCAACCATTGAGCTTTAATTCCTTTCCATTCTTTAGAACTAGCAATATTTTTACTAGTTGGATTCATAAAAACAAACATAACATTAGGGTTATCTATACAACCAGCTCCATAAATACTATCAAGATTCTTATCTCCATATACTTGTTGTAATTTATCAAAATCCTTATGCAATGAAATTACTTGCATTTTTTCGAATTCTTTCCCCATAACTACCACCTAATTCATTATCTTTTTTATTTTCTATTTTATCTTAAATTTGTTTTTATAATAACCTTTGTTTATATATTTTAACTTGTTCCACTATATGCCCGACAATGCCCTCACCAGCATATTTATTCATATCAAAGAAATTATCACTAGCATTAATCCAATATAATTTATTAACTTCTTCTATAGGGTTAAGTTGCTTATTAAGTTTTCCTACATATACTTGTAATTCTATCTCACTCATATAATATTTAAAATCCATTAAATGAGTTAAAACAATATCTTGTTTAGTAATTGCAGTTTCTTCTTTTAATTCCCTATAAGCACTGTCAAGGTCCTTTTCACCTTGCTCAATTTTTCCTCCAACTAAATTATATAATCCTTTATATGGATCTCTAGAACGAAGGCACATTAATATTTTTTCTTCTTCTTGATTATAAACTACAATAACATTCATTCTCATAACGATCACCTAATTTATTATTTTTTTACTCTAGACAAAGAGACTATAAAAAAATAGTTTTAAACTATTTAATCTCATTTTGGTGTCCTGTACAGGATTCGAACCTGTGACCCACTGATTAAGAGTCAGTTGCTCTACCAACTGA
>CAZGXD010000143.1:0-2434 GCA_964529625.1 uncultured Muribaculaceae bacterium | reverse complement strand
TTCTTCAACAAGTTGATGAATATGGGCAACATCACGATAATTATTTGGATTATTATATAAATACATAATTCCTTCCAAATTACGAGTAAAATTATAAATCCCAATTGAGATTAAATTGGATTGATATTCCCTTGACGAACTTTCAGGGGTATTATCTAATAATAAAATTACTTTATCCATATCTAATGAGATAGATAATTTCTGTAAATTTCTAATATCATTATAATTTTTGATTGCAGTAATATCTAAAATCATTCGTTGAAAAAAGAAATTCTTAAAAGTAGAAATTATTTCTTCTACTTCAAACTCACCATTCATTTCTTTAATTATATCAATATCCAAATTTTGAATCATTGATTTATATCTATTTGTAATAATTACATTCATTTTTCTACCTCTTCTTATATTCCATCTAAATCATATATTATTTTTGTTTCACCATAAACTGGAATTTCTATTAATTCGTTTATTACTGGAAAATCAAAATAAATAAAAGCCTCAACCACATAATAAGTTCCATTATAAACTTCATTTCTATAGATACAATATCTATATCCACCAATACTAGTACTCAAAGCTGTTCCTCTATCAGCCCGACAGCGCCGTGTCGCACGCCAATCATTTGTTTTATAACCAATATCCCTTAAGAACTCATTTATCTCTGTTTTAGCTGCTGAATTATAATCTTGGTGCAACTCAATAATTTCAACAATCCTATTCTTTACTTTAAATGCTTTTGAATAAGAAAGTGAGGTTGTCAACAAAACAATGATAATCGTGAAAAAAACAAGTATGATATTGAAAATAATAGCAGTGTTAACAGTTGATTTCATTATAAAACCCCTTTTTATTAATTAAAAATTGTACATCTTTATTGTTTTTGAAAAAATTGGAATCTGAAGAACTTCGCTTAAAATTGGTAATTCAATTTGAATATAACTAATTACCCCATAAGATCTATAATTTCTTTCTTCTCTAAATTCATAAAGGCAAAAACCACCTTCACTATAAAAAGCATTAACTCCATCCTTTCGAGGACAATCTCTCTTAGAACTTACATTATAACCCATAGTTCTCAAATTTGTTTTTATTTCCTCGCTAGAGTAATCATTATAGCCCTGAAATTTTTCCAAAGAATTAATAATTAGGGTGTTTACTCTAAAAGCTTTATAATAACTCATAGTTCCAACAATAAAAGCAAAAACAATTAATATAAAAATTATAATTACATTGTAGAAAAAAACACTTCCTATACTCTCACGCATAAAGCACCTAATATAATTAATTTATCCTAGAATTAATTATTTTTCCTTTCTTTAAATAATTATAAAAGATTATAATTCTAATAGGTAAAATTCAAAATAATATTTAGCCATTAGAATTATAATTTTCTTATTTTAAAAATTATAATTTAGTTGTTGGCCTTATAATTAAAAATGTTTTTTAAAAAGCCAACAACTATCGTATCTTATTGTTTGGATTGTCAACCCTTTGTTCTAGTATATAAAAGTATTGAATAATTTTAATATGTCCTATCTTGCATCTATACAATTATTATAAGTTTGTGGATCATAATAATCAGCGTTAATCCCTGTAGGTCTTCGACAAGTATTGCTTTTCCAATCACCACCTGCTTGAACACAACAACTTTTATTCCTAGAAGTTTCCATCATTCTTGTAATTAATGGAGTTGCAACTGCTGCAACAATTCCTATTAGAACTATCGCAATAACTGTTAAGTTCGCTTCACCTGCTGCTTCTTTCACCATATCACCTCCCCTATTTAAAACATTATATCATATTCTTGTTTTAAAAAACAACTTATCAATTTATCGTAACTATTGTTAACATTAATATATTAAGCAACTATATAATAATCAAATTAGCCTCTATAAGTTTAATTGTTTTTTGTTGATTTAGAAACCTATGCCATGATTTTAATCTAATTATCTTGCAATCCTACAAGCAGTGTAAGTTTGAGAATCATAATATTGAACATTAATTCCTGAAGGTGGGCGACAATCACCACCTCTCCAAATCCCTCCTGCTTGAGCACAGCAACTTTTATTTCTTGAAGTTTCCATCATTCTTGTAATCAATGGAGTTGCAACTGCTGCAACAATTCCTATTAGAACTATCGCAATAACTGTTAAGTTCGCTTCACCTGCTGCTTCTTTCACCATATCACCCCCTATTAAAACATAATATTTTATTATATTATTGTTTTAAAAAACAACTTATAAATTCACCATCATCATCATGGTTAACATTAATATTCCTAACATCCCAGCAATAGTTGTTCCTAACATAAACATTGTTCTTTTTTCCATCTTATCAAGTCGATCTCTATACTTCTGTTCTCTACTTTTGTTTTGAAGGTTTGAAACAGTTCTTGCAAACATCATTAATTTTTCTTGTTTGTTTTCTTGACTTC
>CAZGXD010000142.1:0-2444 GCA_964529625.1 uncultured Muribaculaceae bacterium | reverse complement strand
TTACTGGTTTATTTATAATCGGTAGCATCTCTTTTGGGCAAGATTTAGTTATTGGCAATAGCCTTGTTCCCATTCCACCTGCTAAAACAACTGCTTTTCTAATCTTTTTCATTTTTCAATGTCCTTACCCCATAGATTCCAATAAACAATCGCAAAAATTAAAACCGTTCCTACCGTAATTCCAACCCATAAAAATGGATTAGCGTGATTTTCATAAAGCCAATTCCGAGCTGGTTCGGTTAGTTTTTCAACCCATTTATAAAAACGTAGTAAATAGTCCATTATTATCATCCTTTCTTTATGCTTCTATGACCCTTTATTATTTTTTTTATTCCATAAGGGATTGAAAAGACAATCGTAAGAATTTCATTATTAATTCCTACAATATATCCTTTCCCAAAAGTAGTATGATTTATTTTATCTCCAATTAAATATTCAGCAGTCTTATCAAACATATCATCATTTTCAAAATTATCTTCAAAGGTTTCTAATTCTAAATATTTTAAATCAATTTCATCAATAAAACGACTAGGAATATTATCTTTAGTTATCCCATAAAGCATCCTTCTTTTAGCATTAATAAGCCATAATTTCTTTTTACAACGAGTAATCGCAACGTAGCACAGACGTCTTTCTTCTTCAATTTTATTAGGTTCATCTTGATAATTAAGATATGGAAAAAGTCCTTCTTCAAGTCCAATAATAAAGACATAATCAAACTCTAAACCCTTCGCTGAATGAACAGTCATTAAGGTTACAGCATTATTGTTATCTTTATATTCTTCAATATCAGTAACAAGACTTATTTCATATAGAAACTCTTCTAATGATATTATACCATACTTTAATTCAAATTCTTTAGTTATTGTTCTAAACTCGTAAAGATTTTCTAATCTAATTTTGGACTCAATCGTATTTTCAAAAATCAATGAATTTCTAAGTCCACTTTTTTCCAATACTAAATCTACTAATTCTGTTAAAGTTAAGCCTTCCATTTTAATTTTTATCTCTTCAATAATCTTTTTAAATTCTGCTTCTTTTCCATCCCTTATTGCACCATATAAAGACAAGTTATTGTCATAAGCATAATTTGATAACCTTTCAATTGTTTTTCTTCCAATTCCTCGCCTTGGAGTATTAATAATTCTTAATAAATTAATATTATCAGCTGAATTATGAATAACTTTTAAATAAGCAATTAAATCTTTAATTTCTTTACGATTATAAAAACTAACATTTCCCACAATTTTATAAGGGATTCTTTCTTGAAGCAATGTTTCTTCAATAATTCTTGACTGAGCATTAGTCCGGTATAGAACGGCAATCTCACTACCATCAATTCCTTTTAATAATAGTTCTTTAATTCTTTTTACTATATATAAAGATTCATCCCTTTCATTAAAAGATTGATAATAAACCACTTTAGGACCTTTCTCATTAGCTGTCCATAGATGCTTATCCTTTTTTTCAGTATTATTTTTAATAATATCATTAGCTACTTCTAAAATATTTTGAGTTGAACGATAATTTTCTTCAAGCAAAATAACTTTTGAATTTTTATAATCCTTTTCAAAATTCAAAATATTTCTATAATCCGCTCCCCTAAAACCATAAATTGATTGTGATTCATCACCAACTACACAAATATTTTTGTTTTTCGCACTTAACTTTTTAGCTAATAAATATTGAACTTCGTTAGTATCTTGATATTCATCAATTAAAATATACTTATATTTTTTTTGATATTTTAATAAGATGGGGGGATACTTTTTAAAAAGAAGTAGTGGTAATAATAATAAATCATCAAAATCTAATGAATTTCCAGATTTAAGAGTTTCTTCATATTTTTTATAAATTTGAAGAACTACTTTAGAAAACTCAGAATAAGCCAACTTAGAATAATCCTTAACCATTACCATTGAATTTTTATTAGTACTAATAATGCTTTTTATATTTTTAGGATTATAAAATTCCGGATCTAAATTAAAACTCTTAATGATTCTTTTAATAATAGTTAAAGAATCATCGCTATCTAAAATGGTAAAATTCTTTTCATAACCAAGTTTTTGATAATTGTCCCTTATAATTGATAAACCAAAAGAATGAAAGGTAGAAATATGGATTTCATAGGCTTCTTTACCTAAAATATTTATAACTCTATCTTTCATTTCTTTAGCTGCTTTATTAGTAAAAGTAATTGCCAAAATTGATTGTGGGTCGACTTCCTTTTCTTTGATTAAGTATACAACCCTAGTTGTTAAAACTTTTGTTTTGCCACTTCCAGCTCCTGCTAAAACTAATAACGGTCCTTCAGTTGTAATAACTGCCTTTTTTTGTTGTTCATTTAAACTTGATAAGTCCATTCTATCATCCTTCTAACCAAACAAAATATAATCATTATAATTTGATATTTTTATAGGTGTTTTTTTATTATTATTTATTAT
>CAZGXD010000141.1:0-2458 GCA_964529625.1 uncultured Muribaculaceae bacterium | reverse complement strand
ATGGAAAACCATTCAAAACCTATTATGATGTGTATGATATTATAGAAGTAAAAGGAAATCGAGTTGTAATTGGGATTGGAAAAGTAGTTACGGCAGCAATTGATATTAAAAATATTAAAAAAATATAAAAAAACTAGTTTGTTGACTAGTTTTTCTTTTGGGTAAAATTACGATATAATTTATGGGGGTATAGTTGTAAATAATTATAAATTTTATAGTAGTGTGGGTTATGAGTTCGTATTCTATGTGAATTATCATAATAAAAATAATTAATGTTTTTTTAATATTGGTTGTGAATGGTAATAAGTAAATGTAAATGGGTTGTATTACATATTAAAATCATGATAATATAAATGTATAGTTAAATAAGGGGAAATCAAATGGAAGAAATGGCTAAATTTACGATGAGAGATGAAAGTTTTAAATGTGATGTTTGTGGAAAAGAAGTTAATCAACTTGGTTATACAGCAAGAGATCATTGTCCTTATTGTCTTCATTCAAAACATGTTGATATTAATCCTGGAGACAGGGCTTCTAATTGTCATGGTATTTTAGAGCCAAAGGCAATTATACCAGCAAAGAAGGGGAGTTATAAAATAGTTTATGTATGCAGTAAATGTGGAATTATTAAACACAATAAAATAGCAAAAGATGATAATTTTGATAAAATATTAGAAATAACGAAAAACTCTCAAAGTGGATTAAAAAGGGAAAAAGGTTTTTAAAATTATGATGTATTTATTTTTTTATTGGTAATTGCAAAAAATTAGATGATATGTTAGAATATAAAGAGAAAAAGAGGGATATTATAATGAAAAAAGTAATATTAACTGGTGATCGTCCGACAGGAAGATTACATTTAGGTCATTATGTAGGATCATTAAAAAATAGAGTTAATCTTCAAAATTCAGGTGAATATGATGATATTTTTATTATGATTGCTGATTCACAAGCAATAACAGATAATGCTAATAATATAGAGAAAATAAGGCAAAATGTGATGGAGGTTGCCCTTGATTATCTTGCTTGTGGATTAGATCCTAAAAAAAGCACAATTTGTCTTCAATCACAAATTTCAGAATTATGTGAGTTAACATTTTATTATATGAATTTAGTGACGTTAGCGAGATTACAAAGAAATCCTACTGTAAAATCGGAAATAAAGATAAGAAACTTTAAAACAAGTATTCCAGTAGGCTTTTTAACATATCCAATTAGTCAAGTAGCAGATATCACAGCATTTAATGCCAATATCGTGCCAGTAGGTAATGATCAATTACCAATGATTGAACAAGCGAGAGAAGTTGTTAGAAGTTTTAATTTATTATATGGTGATACATTAGTAGAACCAAAAGAGTTATTGCCCAAAAATGAAAATTGTTGTCGCTTACCTGGGTTAGATGGAAAAACTAAAATGAGTAAATCTTTAGATAATTGTATTTATTTAGCTGATTCACCTAAAGAAATAAAAAGAAAGATAATGGGAATGTTTACTGACCCAAATCATTTAAGAATAGAAGATCCTGGGAATACAAAAGATAATCCAGTATTTATATATTTAGAAGTTTTTGCTCGTAATGAACATTTTGAAAAATATTTACCAGAATATAATAATTTAGATGAATTAAAGGCACATTATGAGCGTGGTGGGTTAGGTGATATGAAAGTAAAAGGATTTTTAAATGATGTTATCCAAGAAACACTAACTCCAATTCGTTTAAAGAGGGAAGAATATCAAAGGAGAATCCCTGAAGTTTATCAAATATTATTTGAGGGTAGTCAAAAGGCTCGTAGTGTAGCAGCCCAAACGTTGGCTAAAGTAAGAAATGCAATTGGTCTTAATTATTTTGAAGATACTAATTTAATAAAAGAACAAACTCAAAAATATGAAAAAGATCTAGAATCTATTTAAATAAAGATAGATTAAATATTATTAAAGAAAATTTAAGAACGCTTTTTAATAAATGAGAAAATAAAATATAAGATGAATCAAAAAGGAATTGAGAGATGGGTTATGACTTGTGATGAAATTATTGCAGAACTTAAAACTCTAGCTTCTGATAAATATAAATTTAATGTAGTTAGAAAGGGAGTTCCTGAAATCTATTGTATTGGAGTATCAACAACAATTATTCGTAAGATTGCTAAAGGTCTTAAAAAATCGAATAAATTAGCATATGAATTATGGGAAACAAGATATAATGAAGCTAGATTATTAGCAGTACTTTTATTTGAAAAAGATTGTTTATCGATTGAAAATATAGAATGTTTAATGGATGATGTTATTTCATGGGATTTGTGTGATCATTTATGTAAAAATTTAATTATAAAAATGAATGATTATGAGTTTTTCATTAAAAAATGGATGACCTCATCACATATATATAAAAAACGAGCTTCTTTTGTTTTGATTGCTTCTTCTATCAGATATAATAAGGATATTTCAGATACAATACTT
>CAZGXD010000140.1:0-2465 GCA_964529625.1 uncultured Muribaculaceae bacterium | reverse complement strand
GTTGTTTATTCTGAAAAAGTATTGATACATATGATATGATTTATATAATAAAATTGAAAAATACATAAGGGTTCGTGGGATTTATTCTTTAATATTAATTCACTTATATTTAAATCATTGATAATTCTATATTTGCTAATAACTGTATTTAGTGCAACTATCATTTTTTTATTATTTCCTATATATAAATTTGCTTGAATGAAACTAGCAGATGCAATTTTAAATAAATAGTTAAAAAGTCACAATAATAAAATAAAAAACTAAGGAAATTATATATTGTTTTGGGATACCCGTCCGTCAAAATACTTAAGGTATTATCATAGATTAATTGCACAATTACAACATTCAAAACAGTTTGCTATTGTAAAAATCATTTAAAAATCGTATAATTAAGATGTTAAAATATAAATATGAGTTATAGGATATGCATATTTTGGTTCTGTGAAACCAGCTTGGAATCAACTTGGAACGGATAGAATCAAATTACAATTTAGGGTTTACTAATATTTAATTATTGGACGCATAATAATTTGCGTCCTTTAAGATATGGAGTGATAAACTTGTTGAAAATGGAATTCAAGCGATATTTTTTTAGTAAAAAAACTTTTATTATAATTTTTCTATTACTAATTCTAGGACTAATAAGTTTTTATGTTTCTTATAATGATAAACAGTCATTTATTAATACTTTATCAATGAATTATGAAGATATAGATAATATAAGAATGCAAGAATTAATTAGTAATTATAATGGAATTAAATTTGTAATTGATTTTATGTTGCAATCTGATTTTTTTCAAATGTATGTAATAATTTTATTTTTATTTTTTGGAGTATTTCTAGCTCCAACATTACATAATATGATTGAAAGTGGACAGGAAAATTTTATACTATCACGAACTTCTTATAAAAGGCATGCTGAAATACTTATAAAATCACAATCTGCATATATAGCCTCAATTGTTGGGATTACAATGGTTATTTTAGCAATAATAGGTTATATTGTTGGTGGTATTGGTAGTGGTATTGGAAGTATTGGAGAATATACTTTTGGAATATGGGGGTTTTTATTAATATGTATAATTCATATATTATTAACAATTACTTTTACGGTTTTAGTTAATGGTTTATGTTTATTTTCAAACGTAGTAATAAAAGATAAATATTTTATTCAAAGTTTATCATTTGCTTTATTTATTATGACACCAATAATTATTAGTTCTACTTTAGGTAATATTATAGCAGTAATTGGACATGTTTTTGGAGCATTTGTTCCATTTACTAGTTTGAGTGTAATATATTGGACATTACAGTATAGATTTGATTTTTCATATCTTTTTGTTATTGCTTTACCTTATGTTTTTTATGTTTTTTTATTAATAAAATTATATAAAAATAATATTAAAAACTTTTCAAAGGATTGTCTATGAGAAAAAACATGAGACTCGGTATTTTATTTATCGTTATGTTTATATTGGTTATGTATTTTGGAAATGAAGGGAAAGGTTTTGAAAATATTAATAATGATTCATTAAAATTTATTAGCACATATTTAGATTCGTTTCAAAAATATTTATTTACAATTACTATATTTATTAGTTTAACCATTGCTTTTGTTCAAATCCCTTTTTTAAATTCTGAAATTAGGATTAGGATTAAGACCAAAATGTTTGAATATGTTTGGAGTAAATATTTACCAATAATTTTTATGACAAGTATATATTTATTATTAGTTTTTTTCAGTGTTTCATTTATATTTGATTATGATAATATATTTAGAATATTTAGCTTTCCCATATTTTTTAGGTTATTTTCATTTATCATGTCGTGCTTTGTATTATTTACATTCATTTATTCTGTTTCACATAATCAAATTTTATCTGTTTCTGTAGTAATTTTTTCAAATTTTATGTTATTAACATTTGTGAATTCAATTAATTTTTATTTGACGAATAATACTATTACTGATGTCGTTATGATGAAGATATTAAACTTTTATTCAGGACTTATAAATTTTTTTGGCATTGCTTATTTATATTTTCGTATGGATAAAAAGGAATGCTTAAAATGATTTATTATTTTATAATATTTATAACTTTTATAATTATGAATTTGCTTGTAGTAGGTATTGGCTTTAATCATTTTCCTTTTTATGCTATGGAATCGATATTAATTCCTTATAATTTTATAGATGGAAGAATAGTGTTTTCTCAATTATTATTTAATTATGTAATAATTGTGATTTTTATAATAAGTATTTCAAAAACATTTAATGAAATGTTTTCAATTAGTTCTTATATTTTATCAAGAATTGATAAGAAAAGGGCTTTTATTTTATATTTAAGTAAAACTGCAAAAAAGGTAATTCTTTTGTTAATGATTAAATTTGTTGCTGATATATTAACAGGTCAAATTAATGGTTTATTAAAGGTAGATATATTTATAAAGTATTATATTTCATCTTT
>CAZGXD010000139.1:0-2477 GCA_964529625.1 uncultured Muribaculaceae bacterium | reverse complement strand
ATCTTGTTTTTCTTATTGTAATATAATGCTAACACTGTTATAATACTAACAGTGTTAATTTATTTTAGGAGGAAAGAAGTATGAATAATTATATTGAACTGGCTGAACATTTTTTTCAAATAAGTTATCAGTTAAAGAAAATGGCTCACCAAGAAGAAATTGATCAAAGTTTAAAAGGGGAAATTTTTACTCTTTTATATTTAAAAAATAAAAACGAATCGATTCTTCCTAGTGAAATTAGCGAAGTAATGACCATTAGTACAGCGAGAGTAACTGCCATTCTTAATAATTTAGAAAAAAAGAGACTTATTGCAAGGGAAATTGATAAGTTTGACCGACGAAAAGTTCAAGTAAAGTTAACAAAACTAGGGAAAAAGGAAGCAAATAGTTATTATAAAAAAGTAATAAATCAAATAATTAAAATGTTTGAATTAATAGGTAAGGAAGACTCAGAAGAATTGACAAGAATAACTTCTAAAATAGCTAATTTAAAAATAAAGGAGGGGTAATAATGCTAGAATTAAAAAAAATAGTAAAACATTATCGGATTGGTGATAATGTTGTTAAAGCATTAAGAGGAATTGATTTAAAATTTAGACAAAGTGAATTTGTAGCAATATTAGGACCATCTGGTTGTGGGAAAACAACTTTACTTAATATAATTGGTGGATTAGATCAATATACAAGTGGGGATGTGATTATTAATAATAAATCTACTAAAAACTTTATAGATAAGGATTGGGATGCTTATCGAAATCATTCTATTGGGTTTGTTTTTCAAAGTTATAATTTAATCCCACATCAAACAGTACTTAAAAATGTTGAAATAGCCTTAACAATTTCTGGGGTATCAAAAGAAATAAGACGAGCAAAGTCAATAAAAGCATTAAAAGAGGTTGGGTTAGGAGATCAATTAAATAAAAGACCGAATCAATTATCTGGTGGACAAATGCAAAGAGTTGCAATTGCTAGGGCATTAGTTAATAATCCTGAAATAATTCTTGCTGATGAACCAACTGGAGCACTAGATACAGAAACTGGAATGCAAGTAATGGAAATATTAAAGAAAATTTCTAAAGATCGGTTAGTTATTGTCGTAACTCATAATCCAATCTTAGCTGAGAAGTATTCAACTAGAACTATTAAAATGTTAGATGGAAAAATTATTGATGATTCATTACCATTGTCAAAGAATGAAAAAACCAAATCTAAAAAGGAAACTAATAGTAATCCATCGATGTCATTTGGAACCGCATTTATGTTATCTTTAAATAACCTATTTACTAAAAAAGGGAGAACCCTTTTAACTGCATTTGCAGGAAGTATAGGAATAATGGGAATAGCCCTAATCCTTGCTGTTTCACAAGGAATGACAAGATATATTGATAATGTGCAAGAAGATGCTCTAGCGTCATATCCATTGACAATAGAAGAAACATCTGTTGATTTGACTACGTTAATGAAGACTTTTATGGATGTTGGAAAATCAAGTATTGAACATGAAAAGGATGCTGTATATAAAAAAACTGCCATTTATGATATGGTAACAGCACTTAGTAATTTAGAGAGTCGGGAAAATGATTTAAAAACATTTAAAAAACATTTAGAAAAAGAATATAAGAAAAAAGATAATATGGAATTAAATAATGCTATAACAGGTCTTCAATATTCCTATGATTTAGATTTATATATTTATACTCAAGATTCAAAGGGAGATATTTTAAAATCTGATCCAAGAGAATTACTTCAAAATTTAATGGTAGAGCATATGGGGATGGATATGTCATCTATGTTTTCATTTTCAAATAATTCTCCATTGTCAGAGATGACATCAATGAAATCTAATATGGCTAGTAATGGTTTAGTAAATATGAATATGTGGCAAGAAATATTATCTGGCAAAGATGGAGAAGTAATTAATGATCTTTTAAAGAAACAATATGATGTTGTCTATGGTACTTGGCCTCAAGAATATAATGAAATAGTTTTGGTGCTAGATAAAAATAATGAATTAGATGATTTAACCCTTTACGCTTTAGGACTTGAAACAAAAGAAAATATGGATATCTTAATGAAAGCAGCTATTGATGGAACTCAAGCTAAAAAAAGTGAATCTAAGTGGTCATATCAAGAAATTTTAGATAAAGAATATCGAGTAATATTAAATTCTAACTTATATAATTATGATGAAGAAACAGGTTTTTATGTTGATTTAACTAATACTGAAGCAGGGTTAAAATACTTATATGATAATGCTTTAGTTTTAAAAGTAACTGGTATAATTAGATTAAATGAAAATACTCAATCTAAAACTCTTTCAGGAGCGATTGCTTATACTGAAAAACTAACTAAATATATTATAGAAAATTCAAAGGATTCAGATATAATTAAAACTCAAAAAGAAAAGAAAACAATAGATATATTAACAGGGCTTCCTTTTAAATCAAATACAGGAGAACTTAAAGCTGAAGAGAAAA
>CAZGXD010000138.1:0-2513 GCA_964529625.1 uncultured Muribaculaceae bacterium | reverse complement strand
AAAACTTCAAAAATTATTATATTTTATCAATGTTGAATATTTAATAAAAACCCAAGGTGAATCAATATTTAAGGAAAAATTTCTTGCTTGGCGTCATGGACCAGTATTACAAAGCGTTTATGACGTTTTTAAATATGGTATTTCATTTGCTACATCAGATCAAATCTTGGAAATTAAAAATGAACTTGGTAATTTTAAATTAGATATTATTAATAAGGTACTTGATAAAATGGCATTGCTTGATACTTGGGATTTGGTTTCAAAAACGCATGAATTAGGAACTCCATGGCATACAGTGTATCATAGTAACAAAACATCAAATAATTCATGTTTTTCCCCAATAGATCATACGATAATATATAATTATTATAGGGTTAATGGAAATGACCCAATTTAAAATAATAAAGATAATATCAAAGGGTAAAATTGCAGAAAATAAAGGTTCAAAAGTTAAATTTTGGAAAGATATAGAAGGGCAGAGAGCATTAATAAAATTAAACGGATATTATGAAGATCCAAATACTAAAATTATAGATTGGTCAAAGGAAATTCGTTCATGGAATGTTTCAGAAAAACTTTTTTCTGAAATAGCTAATTATTTAGGTTTTAATTGTGTTAAAACGGATTTTATAATTGATGAAAAAGGTAGGTTTGGAATAGCTAGTTACGATTACGGGAAAAACGGATTTTTAGAAATTTCAGGTGATGATTTATATACAAAAGCAGTTATTAAACTTCCTGAAAAAAATAAAAATAGGGGAATAGATGCTAATTATCATTATGAAGATATTTTAAAAATTTTATATTTTTATGGGAAAGATTATAGTTTAATAATTGATTTTAATAAAATTATGATTATGGATGCTTTAATGGGGGAAGGCGATAGACATTATGAAAATTGGAGTGTTGGTTCTTGTGAAAATAATTATATGCTTTTTCCAATGTATGATAATTCATGTTGTTTATTACATTCGTTTAGAGAAAAAGAAGTATTAATTAATCAAATTAATAAATATTCATTAGAGCACTATTCTAATAGATCTTTATCAAAAATTAAAATAAACAAAAGGAAAATCAAACATTTTGATTTTATTAAATTTCTTTTGGAAAATTTACCAAGTATTCCAAGAAAAGAATTAATTATTGATATTCAAAAATTAAGTAGATTAACAAATGAGTATATTTGTAATTTAGTTAATAAAATTCCCGATTGCTTATGTACTAATGAGCATAAATTTTTAATAATCGAATATATTAAACATCGTAGGGATTACTTATTATCCCTTATAGGAGGAGATTAAAAATGCAAAAATTATATTTAGTATGGTATGAGCCTAATAGCAATGTTTTAAATAAAATTGGAATATTAAAAAGGGCAAATAGTAATTATATTTTTGAATATATAAATTATGAGGAAAATGAATTACAACTTTTTTCAAAAAAGGGATTATTTCCTGGTTTTTTAGATTTAAATAAAACTTATAAAAATAATGATTTATTTGAAAATATAAAAATGAGATTACCTTCTAAAAATAGAATTGATTATAATGAGTTGTTAAAAGATTATAAAATTATAAATCAAGACGATGATTTTGAAATTTTAGAAAAAACAAAAGGAAAAATAAGTGCAGATTTTTTTATTTTTGTTTCAGAAAAAGAATTGAAAAAATTGGAAACTGAAAATTAATAAAATTACTTTCTTTTTAGTAAAAAATTATTTTAAAAACAAGGATAATTAGAAACAAATTAAGTAAAAACAATAATTTATTAAAATATTACTCAAACTATTAACTAAAATGCTATTTACATGTCTAATCATGATTAAAAACCAATATTATGGTAAATGTTGGTTTTTTTTGATATAATTATAAAAATAAAAGGGAGATGTAAAATGATAAATGTTCAATTATTAATAGATAATAAAAAAACCAAAGAAAAAACAATTACTTCCTTATCATTACTAGAAAATAAACCCTTGCTTGTTTATACAATTTCTCAATTTATTAAAAATGAAAAAGTTGATAAAATAATTATTCCTTGTCTTGGTGATGAAAGAGAAATAGTCCAAAAAATACTTAGAAAGCATTTTAAAAATAATAAACAAATTGAAATTATAGAAGGTGGCAATACTAGAAACGAAACTATAATTAAAACTTGTTATTATCTTTCAAATAATTATAAGTTAAGTGATGATGACGCAATAGTAGTTCATGACGCGACAAGGCCTTTTGTTACTTCTGATATAATTAATAATATTATTGAGGATGCTCCAAATCATGATGCTATTATAACGGCTATAAAAACAACTGATATTCCTTTTTCATTGGTTACTAAAGAAGAAAAACCAGAAATTGTTATTCATAATAATGTTTTTTTAGTTCAAACACCAAAAAGTTTTAAAATAAGAAAATTATTAGAACTTTATAATGAATTAGATCGTAGTAAAATTACTAGATTATGGGAATTATTTATTATAAAAAATAAAACTATTAAAGTTATTAAAGGAGATCCTG
>CAZGXD010000137.1:0-2531 GCA_964529625.1 uncultured Muribaculaceae bacterium | reverse complement strand
TCACTATCTTTCAAAAAAGAAAATCCTTTTATTGCTTCCCTTTTAGCATATAATTCAAGTAAAGAAAAAGCCATCTCTTTTACCTTTTGTTTTACTCTCAATTTTGTTTTTTCCCATTCTGGACTTCCTAGTCTTGTTAGTTTCGGAACAAAATCACTACTATTTGAATATTTTTTAATAATTTTTATTTTTTCAATCGGAATATAAATTTTATCATTCCCATAATATTCTAATGTTAAATAATCTTTTTCTAAATTATCCCTTTTTATTTTTTTTATTCCACCATATCGAGCAATTCCATGAACTTGATGAACAACATAATCCCCTATTTTTATTTTTGTTAAATCATTAATCTTGGTTCCTATTTTAAATCGTGATTTATATTGTTCTTTTGTTTTTTTATAATTAAGAATTTCATTTTCACTAATTACTACAATTTTTAAAAATTCAAATCCCATATTTATTTTTTTTATAATAATATTTATTTTATTTTTAAATATTTGATTAAACGAAGTAAAAACAATCTTTTTATTTCCTAATTTTTGAATTAGAAAATTAGCGTTTTCCCTATTATTCATACAAATAACTACTTCCTTTTTTTGTAAAAGATAATTATTTAATCGCTTATTTATTTCTTCTACATCACCGATAAAGGGCATAACATCTTTGGAATCATAAATTTTTTTTCTTTTATAATCACTTATTTCATTATCAAAATCCATTAAATAAATATAATCTTTTTCTAACTGATCAAAATCATGCATATATTTTACGTTTTTTAAATTTAAACCAGCTTGATAATTAAACATTTCTTCTTGTAAAAGCTTATAACTAACTTTTATATCATTATAATTGTTAACAATCACCTTTGTTTTATTAAAAAAGTCACAAATATTAACTGGTTTTAAATATTTAATTATTTCTTTCTGAGTCATATTATTACTTTCAAGTTCTTCATTTATTAAAAACTCAGTACTAGGATAAATTTTAATTTTTGAAATCTTTTTTATTGTTTGTTGAGTGTCCACATCAAAAAAACGAATTGATTCTATTGTTTCTCCAAAAAAACTTATTCTAATTGGATTTTTTTCATTTATCGGGAAAATATCAAAAACAAAACCCCTAGGGGCAAAATCACCAGTTCTATTCACCAATATTTCTCTTTTATAACCCATTTTAAGACAACAAGAAATAATATCATCTATTTTGTACTCATCATTAATTTTAAATTCAAGTTTGTTTTCAATAAATAATTTTTTGGGTGGTAGAAAACGTAAATAACCCATTAAATTAGTAATTACAATTCTTTTTTCCTTTTCAATAATAGCTTGAATTGTTTCTAATCTTGTTATCATTAATTCCGGACTTATCGCTATTGCTTCACTACTAATAAAATCGTCCATTGGAAATAATAAAACATCATTGGTGTAATTTAATAAGGTTTGATAAAAATTAGTTGCCTCATATAATGAACTCACTAAAAAAATAATGGATTCATCAGTTTGCATAAATCTATTATAAATATATAAACATTTTAATTCTAAGTTTAATCCAATTATTAAATCTACATCTTTTTCTATTTTAAAAAAGGATTCCATTTTTTCACCCTTATTTTCCTTTTTCATTGTATTTGTTCATAACTAATTCAAAGGGTTGTTTTAAATAATCATTTATTATTACAGGAATTTGCTGTTTTACTTGTTCAATTTGCTTAAATTCCTCATTACTAAATTCATCTAAAACATAATTTCTAGCATTATTAAAATTATTATTTAAAATACCAATTTTTAATCGTTTATAATTTTGAGTTCCTAAATGTTGCTCAATATTTTTTAGTCCATTATGCCCCCCTGATGTTCCTTTATATTTTAGTTTTATTTTTCCAATTTCCATATTTAAATCATCACAAATAATTAATATATTATCAATTTCTATTTTAAAATAATTAATATATTTAGATATTACTTCACCTGATAAATTTATATATTTATATGGCTTTAAAAGGATAACCTTTTCATCATTGTAAAAGTATTCTCCATATTTACCACCAAACCTTTTTTTAATTATTTTTAGATTATTATATTGGGCAACAGCATCTAACATAATGAAACCTATATTATGACGAGTATTTTCATATTTTTTTAACGGGTTCCCTAGCCCTACTATTAATTTCATTATCCACCCCTTTAATCAATTTCGTGATAAACCTTATAAACTTCATTTTTACTTATCCGTCGTTCTTTAGCTACCTTTTTTATTGCCTCTTTAGTATCTAATCCTTCTTTTAAATATAAATTAATATGCTCAATAATGCTTAAATTATCATATTTGGTTTCTTTTTTATTTTTTTCAACAACAATAACCATTTCCCCTTTTACATTGTTTAATATTTTTATTATTTCTTTTGTTTCCCCACGATAAATTTCTTCAAACCTTTTACTTATTTCCCGGGAAATACTAATTTTTCGATTTCCAAAAACTTTTAAAATATTCTCTAAAGTTAATAAAAGTCGATGAGAAGATTCATAAAA
>CAZGXD010000136.1:1238-2557 GCA_964529625.1 uncultured Muribaculaceae bacterium | reverse complement strand
ATAAAATAAAATATGTAATATTTTTAGGAGAAGATGAAATAGTAACAGAAAAAATTACGCTTAAAGATCTTGAAAGTGGAAATCAAGTTGTTTTAAAATTAGATGAAATTATCTCGATAATAAAAGATAATATAAATAAGGAAAATAATGAAAAACTTATAAAAATTGAAAATTAGAATAATTGTTTAGTTAAATAAATTTAATCAGGAAAATAAAATAAAAAAAGATTACTCTTTTATTAAAATATTTATATCCAAAATAGTTATCTATCATAAGATATTGATAAAGGAGGTAATTTATGGTTGTAATTGATGCTGGGCATGGTGGAGAAGATCCAGGGGCAGTAGGAAATGGAATTATTGAAAAGGATTTAAATTTATCAATTTCTAAATATATGGAGAATCGATTTAACGAATTAAATATTCCTACTAAAATGACAAGAATAGATGATGAAACATTAGACCCAACTGAAAGAGTGACGCGAATAATGGATGCTTTTGGACCTCGAGCAGATGTAATTGTAATTTCAAATCATATAAATGCCAGTGGTGGTGATGGGGCTGAGGTAATATATCCACTTAGAAATAATAATGTTTTATCAAACTTGATATTATCTGAAATAGAAAAAGCTGGTCAAAATGTTAGAAAGGCTTATCAAAGAAGGTTACCTTCTGATCCAATAAAGGACTATTATTTTTTACAACGAGATACAGCACCCCTTCAAACGATTATGGTAGAATATGGATTTTTAGATAGTCCTTTAGATGATGTTTATCAACTTAAAAATTTTTCTAATGATTATGCTGAAGCTGTTGTTAAAGCAGTTTCTGAATATTTAGGTGTTCCTTATTTTCCTTTAGATGGAGTTTCTGTATATATTGTAAAAAAAGGAGATAGTTTATGGTCAATAGCTAGACAACTTAATACGACAGTAGCAGAATTAAAGACTATAAATAATCTAACTAGTGATTTATTATCAATTGGTCAGTCTTTAAAGATACCTCAAGTCGAAGAAACCCCAATTGTTAGTAAACCTAATATTCATATAGTAAAAAAAGGAGATAATTTATATGATATTGCTAGGAAACATAATACGACAGTAACCGAATTAATGAGAATAAATAATTTAAGTAGTACTCTTTTAAGTATTGGTCAAGAAATCCTAATCCCAACTGAAGCAGAAGTTTTACCAATTGAACCTGAACTTTCAAGTGAACTCCCTTTGGTTTATATAGTAAAAAGTGGCGATAATTTATATGATATAGCTAGGAAACATAATACGACAGTAACCGAATTAATGAGAATAAATAATTTAAGTA
>CAZGXD010000136.1:0-1138 GCA_964529625.1 uncultured Muribaculaceae bacterium | reverse complement strand
GCACTCTTTTAAGTATTGGTCAAAATTTAAAGTTACCAGGGACTAAAATAACAGAACCCGAAACTCCAATTACGCAGCATATTGAATATATTGTAAAAAGTGGCGATAATTTATATGCAATAGCAAGAAGATATGATACTTCGGTTGATGAAATAAAAAGAAGTAATAATTTAACTTCAAATTTATTAAGTATTGGTCAAAGATTAATAATTCCGACGGCTACTACTACGATAACTTATGTTGTAAAAAGTGGTGATAATTTATATGCAATAGCAAGAAAATACGATACTTCAGTTGCTGAAATAAAAAGAAAAAATAATTTAACCTCAAATTTATTAAATATAGGTCAAATTTTGACAATATAAAAAGAATTTAATTCTTTTTTTAATAATACTAATTTATCTTATTTGCCTACAAACACTAGGATCAGGAATATAAAAACAATGACTTTTATAGCGCCCTCTAAGGGATTGTTCCCACCAAGTAGAAGAACATTGTTCACCTATTTTAGGAGCATAAAACCAAAGAGCGTGAGTAGCAGGATGAAAATATTTGCCCTCTAAGACTAAATCAGCTAAACGTTTTTCAGTTGTTGTTGGTGCACTAAAGAAAAGGGGACTATCCTTCCCAGAAAAACCACCAGGGGTTTGATAAATCACTTGAGAAATGGTTCTAACATTTTTAAAAGTTAGGCAATCAGCAATTCCTCTATTAACTACTACATTCCCAGTCATTAACATTCCTAAATCACCTTCACCAATTGCTTCAGCCCGCATTAATCTTGCTAATAAATCTCTTTCACTACTTGTATGTTGTATAATTGTCATAATATCACCTAATTAAATATATGTTAGGAGCATTAAAATATTATTGTAAATGGAATAAATATATGTTATACTTTATTTGTCTTAAAAATTTTTAAGATGGGGGCATGATGTAATTGGTAACATGACAGACTCCAAATCTGTTCTTTCGGGTTCGAGTCCTGGTGCCCCTGCCAAAATTAAAAAGATCCAAAAAATGAGGACTTTATTATAAATAAAGCCATGTAAAAAAAGGAAAAAACCATGGTATTTGTTTTTACTAAAAGAAGAAATCACCTATGATTAGTCAACTCCTTTTTATAAAAAAGGGTGAC
>CAZGXD010000135.1:0-2591 GCA_964529625.1 uncultured Muribaculaceae bacterium | reverse complement strand
AAAAACTAAAAAAGGATAATACTTTATTAAAAAAAATAGATAATTATAAATCACTTGAATTTAAAAATAAAGAACAAACATTAAATGAAATGTCTAATCTTTTTGAAGATAAAAATTTAATAATGATTGTATTAGAAAGTATTGATGATTGGCTTGTTACAGAAGATATCATGCCAACTTTAACATCATTAAAAGAAAGAGGCTGGAATTTTAAAAATTATTATGCTCCTGCCTTTGGTAGTAGTATGACTATTAATGCTGAATTTTCAGCTCTTACTGGACTTCATTCTCCTCAAAGAGAAAACATTTCTTTAACCTATCTTAAAAATGCTTTTCCTTATAGTCTAGTAAATTTATTTATTAATAAAGATTATTCTGCAAATTCTATTTACTATGATTCAGGAATATTATATAATCGTTCTAGTCTGCATCAAAAATTAGGGTTTAATAAACATCATTCATTATTAGATTTAGAGTTTTCAAATAGTACTATGGATGACCGAGAATTAGTTGATAATAAAGAAATATATAAATTAATTGTTCCTTCACAAAAACAAAAGTTTATGACTTTTATTACTACCTATTCTGCTCATGGACCCTACAATGAGACTAATTTGATGTGTGAAAAGAAAACAGAAGGTGAACAAGATTTAGATTGCCTTATTAAACTAAGTAAAATGACTGATTCATTTTTAAAAGAATTAATTATTAAATTAAAAACTGATGAAGTATTAGATAAAACCGTTTTAGTGCTATATACTAATCATTATGCTTATGGTTATCCTAATGTTAAAAGTGTTAAAAAGATTTATGATAATAATTTAGTTCAAAATGTTCCCTTTATAATATGGACTAATGAAATAGAACCAATGGAAATAGAAACTGTAACTTCAACCATTGATATTACTCCAACTTTAGCTAATTTATTTGGACTTGAATATAATATGGAAAATTACCTTGGAATTGATGTTTTTAGTGATAATCATGAGAATTTAGTATATTTCCCTGATCATACTTGGTTTGATGGCAATTTGCACTACAAGGGGGATAATATTAATAATTATGATAATAAAGAATACATCAAAGAAACAAGTATTAAAGTAAATAAAAAAATAGAGATAAATGAAGCTATCTTAAATTCAGATTATTATCGCTTTTTAAAAAAGAAATAAAGGTGAAATATGAAAAAAATAAAACTGTTAATATTAATATGTATAATATTAATTCCTATTATTTTAATTTCCTTATATTATATTTTTCGTCCACAATCTATTCCTATTTGGCATATCATGATTTTGATTATGAAAAAAATATAATAAATAATGAAGAATCAATGTTTGTTGATTCAATAGAAAAATTTGAAAAACAAATGAAATATATTTATGAAAAGGGTTATAAAACTTTATCAATGGAAGAATTTTATAATTGGAAAAAAGGTAAAATAAAATTACCTAGAAAATCGGTTTTAATAACATTTGATGACGGTTCAAAAAGTATATATGAGTTAGTATATCCGATTATGAAAAAATATAATTTAAAAGGAACTTCATTTATAATAGGCAGTTATACTTCATTAGAATTAACAAATTCATCAAATTATTTATCTTTAAGTCAAATAAAAGAAATTCAACAGAATTATCCTAATTTTGAATTTCATTCTCATACCTATGGATTACATTCAAAAAAGGATGGAAAACATCTTGTTACTTTAACCAATGAAAATGAATTATTAGAAGATATCGAAAAAATGAATAATTTAATAAATACAGAATATATTGCATATCCTTTTGGTCATCATACTGAGCAATTTATAAGTTTATTAAAAAAGTCTAATTATAAATTGGGTTTTATATATTATGCTCCATTTATAAGAGCAACAAGAAAACATGATGATTTTAAAATACCAAGAGTTACAATTGATAGAAATATTCAGTTTTGGCGTTTTAAAATGGCTTTATTAATAGGCTTGCCATCTCGAACTAATATTATTCCAAAATAATATTTAAATGTTATTGTTATTATAGGTTATATTAATTAAATATAGTAATTATTTGTATAGTTGTTTTTATGTAAAAAGTAAATAAATCAAATTAAAAAGAAGTAAGGGTGAAATATGAAAAATAAAAGGGTAATTGTAACAATAATAATTTTTTTATTAATTTTAACCTTTTTGTTTCCATATACTGGAGACGACTGGGCTTGGGGTTCTAAAATAGGACTAGAACGACTATTTAATGGTTTTAAAAATTATAATGGTAGATATATAGGGAATCTAATTGTTCTTCTTTTAACGAGGTCAAGAATATTAAGAAGTATTATTATGACTAGTACTATTTTGGGCATTTTAACTTTATCATTAAAAATAGTAAATAAAGAGAATAAAACTTTATTTTTAATTGCTTTTAGCCTTTTTTTAACTATTCCTAATATTATTTTTAGACAAGCGATTGTTTGGACCTCAGGTTTTACTAATTATGCTTTATCAACTTTGTTAGTATTAATATATCTTTATTTTAATAAAGATATAAGTTATCAAGAAATTGAAAATAAAAGTAATAAAATTTGTTTTATGTTCTTATTATTAGGCTTTA
>CAZGXD010000134.1:0-2673 GCA_964529625.1 uncultured Muribaculaceae bacterium | reverse complement strand
GAGGCTAATGTGTCGATGTCTTCGGACAGGGGTTCAACTCCCCTCGCCTCCACCATATATAAACACCAATATTGATACAACCCAAACCTCTTGATTTCAAGGGGTTTTGTTGTGCATAAAAATATGAATTATAAATATTATTGAGCCATTAAACCCCTTTATGCCAAATTGTGAACACGGGTGTGCATCTTTTGCTGGGTGCATGCACCTTTTAGCGATAGAATAAGAACTGATTATAAAAATGATTGGTTAGAATACTATAAAGTCTGATAACTTATATAATGATAGAAAACAGTCAATGTATTTGGTAGAATAAAGGGGTATAAAGATATTTAATTAAAGTAATTGATCAGCATTGATAAAATAACATGATCTAATAATAGTAGGAAATAATATTGGAAAGTTTAAAAAAGTGGAATATGTATTTAAATATTATAATTGGTTCATTTGTTGGTGTTTTTATAGGGCATTCGGTATATAGATATTTTAATTATAAAAAATATCCAGGTTTGTATGAAATACAATCGGCTCCTTGGTACACGAGTATTCAAATATATGGTTTAGGCGCTGTTATAGTTATATTTATTGCAGTTATTCTAAAGTTCCTAATAAAAAAGAAAACTAAAAGATAATTAATTACATAAAAAATTGGTCGATAAAATCATGAATAGGATTTTGAATAAGATAGCAGCTTTTAGATGAAAAAGATATTATTAGCTGATTAAAATGATTGAGGTGAAAGTATGTTAAGGATAATGAACTTAGAAGAAGTAAACAAAATAAAAAAAATATGATAAAAATCATAAATGATTCAGAGGATTTTTATAAGACAACTCCTCATAGATTATTAGATATATTTCCTCATAGTCTTTCGGAAGAAGAGGCAAGTGAGGTGCCTTGGGATTTTAAAGATTTATATTTAAAAAATGAATATAAGCAAGTCGATTTCTTTGGGGAGATGTATAAAGATAATGGAGATTCAATAATAGTAGCAGAAATAGACTATGCAGACATAGATGAACATAGGCATATTAGGATTTTAGATGAGTTGGATCGTCATGAGCAATATCTTTGGGTAAACCATATGATAAAGACAGATATTAATAAAGTAACAGGTTATTTCAGAGTTGAAACTTTTGATGATCTAAAAATGCTATTACAAATAAACTCTAGAGAGCTTACATTTTGCAATATTCATTTTGTAGGTTTAGACATTTCTATAAGAGGCCATTTTGATATGTCTATGGAAATGTTTTTTAAAAATAAAAACCAAATATTAGACTTAGAAAATAAAGCAAGAAAATTTGGTCTATACTTGAGAACCTATCCAGAACAATAGTTATCTAATATATAATATGAAATTTGAAATTCAAGTTAGAAATGAGGCTTTGAAATGTATGATATAAACATAAAATTTGATTACGATGGTACAGAACAATATAGAGAAAACTATGAATACCAGTGTGATTGTGCTTATTGTAGAAATTTTTATAAAACATTTAAAATAAAATATCCTAAAATTTCAGTATTTCTAGAAGAATTTGGTTTAGATGTAAATTTCCCTTTGGAAACTATGCCATTGGAATACCAGAAAAAAGATAATACTATGGGTTATACGGCATATTATCCAGTTAAAGGTGTAATATTTGTAGATACCTTAGATTTAAATATAGAAGGATTAGAAATAAGAATATTAAAGGAATCAATTTCAAGTAATCCTTGTCCTAATCCACAGATGGAAGAACCATATTTTTTAATAGAGATAAATAGCATTGAGTTGGATTGGGTTTTAGATGAAGAAATAGAATAAAGACTTTTTTTATAGTTAGGTGCACAATTTAGCAATAGCCAAACCTTTTAGCGTTACTCGGCTATTGCTAAATTGTATTAATATTCTAGTCTTTAGACAAATTAAAAAACATAAATTTACTAATAACTAAACCCTAGCTAGTATGCTAGGGTTTTCTACTTATATATTTCTTTCCTATGACCTGCTTCTAAAATCAATATTATAAATTTTTCCTCATCAATATGACAGATTAATCTATAATTTCCAACTCTATATCTCCACTTGCTTTTTAAATTCCCTTGTAATGACTTTCCGTGAATATAAGGATTTTCACAGTTGACAAGATTTTTGCTGATCCAAGCCATTATAATTTTAGAGTCGCTTTTATCCATTTTTTTTAAATTATTCTGTGCCGGTCTCTCTAATCGAACTTTATATTGTTTACTCATCAAATCCCAATTCAGTCACCATTTCATCAAAGCTGATATCTTGGGGGTTTTCTTTATGGCCTTTCATAGCCTGATTATATAATTTTAAATCAATGTCATCTTCTATTTTTTCCAAAACAGAATTTCTTACTAAATCAGAAATAGTCATATTATTAGCTTTAGCATAATCTCTAACTAATTTATTATCTTCATCATTTATTCTTAAATTAATGGTATTCATAATAACAACCTCCTTGTACATACATTGTATTACAATGTCTCGATATTGTAAATACTTAATGAATAAATCAAATCTTTCTCGCATGCGCCAGGATGAGCTCAGCATTTCACATATTAAAACAATCTCAGAAATATGAATTAGGAACTTGGTAGAGTGATAGAACAAAAATGAAGCAAAATTAATTATCATCACTTGAGGAGGGTCAACCTTAACAT
>CAZGXD010000133.1:0-2716 GCA_964529625.1 uncultured Muribaculaceae bacterium | reverse complement strand
GAATCGTTTCAGGAACAACAAGTGCTGCAATTTCAATAATAATTGCAACTAAATTAAAGGTTAATTTATTTATTATAACTTTATTAATAACTTCTATTATTGCGACTATGACAATCGGGAGTAAAGCATTAGGAAAGAGTTTTGCTATTAATAAAAGTAATTTAATTTTATATAAATGCTCAAAATTTATTTCTTATTTTTATAAAATTAAAAAACAATAAAAGACTTGTTTTTATTATTAAAATTGTTATAATTAAATTAGTTGATAATAAAAAGAAAATATTAATGTTTTGAATGGAGTTGGTTAAATGTTTTTTTTTGAATCCCTACCATTAATGTTATTCTCACCTTTTTTGATTGTTTTATTAAGCCTTTTTATTTGGTTGACTATAACTATTTTAAAAAGGATTGTTAAAACTGATTGGGGCTTATATTTATTTTATACTATTTTAGTAATTATTATTTGGCTTTTTAGTCTTATTTTTATTCAAGGTCCTTCAAATTCTGTATATGTTGTACCAGTATTAATTTTAGCTGCTATTTTCCTTTTTTCTATTAGCCCATTTTTAATGATTATAATATTACCTGGAACAATTTGGCATATTCGTAATAATAAAAAATCGGCTAAATTAGAAGAAAAGTGTATGCATATAGCTTATAGTATTTTATGGTATATATCTATGATTTTTATAATGTCAATAATTATACCAATTAGTGATTCGGCTATCTTTTTTATTTATAAGTTTTTGAATCTCTTATAATTTTTAAAACAATAAAAGACTTGTTTTTATTATTAAAATTGTTATAATTAAATTAGTTGATAGATATAAAATCAAAAGGAAGGATGATTTAAATGGAACTAAAAGGAAGTAAAACTGAAAAAAATCTATGGGAGGCGTTTGCTGGAGAAACCCAAGCAAGAACAAAGTATAATTATTATGCTTCGCAAGCTAAAAAGGATGGTTATGAACAAATAGCCGCTATTTTTGAAGAAACATCTAATAATGAGAAAGAACATGCTAAAATATGGTTTAAATTATTACATGGAGGTAGTATTCCAAAAACAGAAGCTAATTTATTAGATGCTGCCCTTGGTGAAAATTATGAATGGACAGAAATGTATGATGAATTTGCTAAAGTAGCAAGAGAAGAAGGTTTTGATGATATTGCTGAATTATTTGATGGAGTTGCTAAAATAGAAAAAGAACATGAAGAACGTTATAGAGTGCTACTTGAAAATGTAAAAACTAATAAAGTTTTTGAAAAAGAAGAAACTAAAGAATGGGTTTGTCGTAATTGTGGTCATTCTCATGTTGGACCAAAGGCTTTATCTCATTGTCCAGTATGTGATCACCCAGGTTCATTTTTTGAAGAGAAAGCTCAAAACTATTTATAATAAAGAATAAAAAAAAGTTATAGCATTTATAACTTCTTTTTTATATTTTCCTATGTTTTGTTAATAATATTAATGGTGATTTTATGCAAAAAATATTGTTTACTGGGGCTAGAAGTGGAATTGCTCATGCTACAATTAAAAGATTATTAAACAAGAATTATTTAATTTATTTAACCGTTCATACTGATAAACAATTAGAAATGGTAAGTAAAACTTATAAAGATAATAAAAATGTTATTTGTTTTAAATTAGATATTACCAATCAAGATGATTTAATAAAGTTAAAAGGATTAGATATTGATATTTTAGTATGTAATGCTGCAATTTCTGAAGGTGGTTCGATTATTGAAATTCCAATGGAAAAGGTTAGGAATAATTTTGAGGTAAATCTTTTTTCTAATTTTGAAGTAATACAAATAGTTTTTAGAAAAATGTATGAAAAAAATAAAGGTAAGATAATAATTATGTCATCATTGATAAGATTGAATCCAATTAAGTTTTTAGGGGTTTATGGTGCAACCAAAGCTTCTCTTAGTACTTTGGCTAAATCATTACAAAAGGAATTAAAATTATTAAAAACAAAGATTCAAATTATTTTAGTTGAACCAGGGGCTTATCATACTGGTTCAAATCAACTTATGCTTGATAATAAATATGATTGGATGAATAAAGAAAGTTATTTTAAAGCATGTTTAGAAGAAATTCAAAAAACTGAAAATATTTTTTTTAATTTACTTGAAAAGAAATCATTAAACTCTGTAGTAAGGGTTATGGAAAAAGCAATTAAATCAAACCATCCTAAATTTTTATATCGAGTTCCTCTATTTCAAGTAATTGGTTCTAAAATTCTAAATTTTTTCTTTTTTTAATAAAAACCAAAATGGTTGTTTTTCTTTTTTAAAAGTAGTAAACTATTATTAGTAGGGGCTAATGTTTTAGATAATAAAATAGAGGTGGTTTTAATGAAAATATATTTTGCAGGTTCAATTATGGGTGGGACTGAAAAAGAAGAAGAATATAAAAACTTAATTAAATTTTTAAATAATTTTGGGCAAGTCTTAACAGAACATATATGGGAAGAACAAGAGATAAATCAAACTAAAAAAACATTTTCAACTAAGGAAGATGAATATGTTTATCTTAGGGATACTAAATGGATTGATCAATCAGATATTATAATAGCAGAAGTATCCATTCCTTCTTTAGGAGTAGGATATGAGTTAGGATATGCTGAAAGTAAAAATAAAGAAATTATTTGTCTTTATGATCTTAATTCAACTAAAAACTTATCTTATATGTTATCTGG
Organism: uncultured Muribaculaceae bacterium; assembly: GCA_964529625.1. Lineage (GTDB taxonomy): Bacteria > Bacillota_I > Bacilli_A > RF39 > UBA660 > DUPI01. The sequence goes on along the minus strand of CAZGXD010000133.1, from coordinate 14 downwards.
TAATAAAAAAAATA
>CAZGXD010000132.1:0-2773 GCA_964529625.1 uncultured Muribaculaceae bacterium | reverse complement strand
TCTTTTTTATTATGAGGAATAAAAGGTTCAAGTTTTTTAGTTAAAGTATTATATAATTTCATTCCCTTCACCTCTTTCTAATTATATCACAAATGGATTGGTGCAACAATAAGGTTATGTAACTATTCACGGTAAATTATAATAATTTAAAGAATAATATTAAAATAAAAGTAGTTGTTTACAGTAAAGTTAGGCTAAAAAAACACACTACCCTAAATCATTTTATATATTAAGAGCTCTAGATTGAGCTCTTTTTGGTCTTTAAAGGCAAATTTTCTTATTTACACTTTTCTTATTTTGACCCATCATATTTTGGATTTTTTAAAGCATTTGAGATCCCTTTACACTTCTCATTTTTATTTCAACAAAATCACACTTTTTCGTTGATTTTGCTAGTAATTTAAAGGTTTATTTGAGATAATTAATATAGAAAAGAGGTGGATTTAAATGGATAAAATAAGTGCGTTACAAATAGAAAATAAAATATTAAAAAGACAACTTGTTAAAAAAAATATGGAAAATAAAAATTTAAATTCACAATTAAAAAGTTTGGAAAATAAGTTTGAAACTGAAGTTTTAAAACAAATTGATAAAGCCGTTAAATTAGTAAGGGCGGAATATGAAAAACATATTAATGAGCTTAATAATAAAATAAATAAATTAGAATCAAAGTTAAATATAAATAGTTCTAATTCTAGTTTACCTGGTTCTAAAAATAGTTTACAAACTAAAATACCTAATACAAGAGAAAAAACAGATAAACCTAAAGGTGGACAATTAGGTAGAAATAGAAAGGTTCTAGAACCTTTTAAAGAAGAAGAAATTACTGAAACAATTGAACACACTTTTGATAAATGTCCTAAATGTAATGGGGATATTACTTTAAAAAACATTGTTATTTCAGATATTATAGACTTTAACATAAAAGTCACTAAAACTAGAAATAAAATTCATAATTATATTTGTAATGATTGTAATGAAACCATAAAAAGCAACCATTCTTTAAAAAGTGGAACAAGTTACGGTAGTAATGTTAAAGCATCAGCAATAACATTAATGAATGACGCTAATGTCCCAATTAATAAAGTAAAAAAATATATAAGTGGTATTACAAATGGAGAGATTAATTTAAGTGAAGGATATATTGCAAAACTTCAAAAAACAACAGCCAAATTAATAGATCCATTTATTGACGAATTAAAACTAAATATATTAAAAAGCAAAATTGTACATTGGGATGATACAGTTATTAAAATTAATACTAAAAAAGGTTATTTAAGATTTTATGGTAATGAAAAATTAGCTCTTATTATAGCTCATGAAACCAAAAAAGAAAAAGGGATAGATAATGATGGAATACTTATGAACTTAAATAAAAATCAAATATTAGTGCATGATCATTTGTTATATAATTATAATCCAAAATTTGATTTTAAAAATGCGGAGTGTAATGCTCATATATTAAGGTATCTTAAAGGTGTTACTGATAATACCCATACTCATACTTGGCAAATAAAAATGGCTGAACTTTTAAGTGAATCCAATAAAAATCGAGAAAGTAAAAAAGCATATGATATGGAAACAATAACTCAAATTAAACATAGGTATAATAATATTATATCTGTAGGATATCAAGAAAATGAGACATTACCTCCTCATCATTATTATAAAGAGGAAGAATTTAAATTAATAAAAAGATTAGACAAATTCCAAGATGCTCATTTACTTTTTATAAAAGATTTTGATGTGCCTTTCTCAAATAATACTGCAGAACAATCATTTAGGATAAGTAAAACTAAATTAAAGGTTTCAGGATTATTTCAAAATATAAATAGTGCATCTAATTATGCAAAAATATTAAGTTATATGGAGACTTGTCACCGGCATGGGATAAATAAACATGAAGCAATTAAAAAATTGCTTGATGGGAAACCATATACAATAAAAGAATTAATTGATTTAAAAAATCAGTAATTTTTTGTGTGTTTTTATTTTGTTTAAATTTTCCGTGAATAGTTACTAAGGTTATTAAATTTTATGCAGAACATTAAAAAACTTTAATAATTTCAATTAAAGTTATCCATTAAAGTATTTGAAACTAATAATGCTATAATAATATATTTTCTAATATGTCAATTTCTAAAAATTAAAAAAATAATGTAAAAACATAAAACCAATAAATAATAGTTGGAATCACGAGAAACAAGAAAACTAGTATAGCTTGAACTATAATTTTCCTCGCATTACTTGTAATTTCCTTAATAGCACTACTGCAATCCGCTTTTTTTGAAAATCTAACTATATTTTTGTGATTGGTAATAATGCTATAATTAATTATTTCCCTTTCTTTAGCCCCCTCAAATTCATGGGGTTTTACATAAATAATCCCTACAAAATTTCCTATTTTACTAGCAAGTTTAAAATAATATTCTGAACTACCAACATAACTACTCATCGATGCAGATTTAAGTACTCCCTTTTTAATAATGTAACACGGATATACCCCTTGATATGTTAAATATTTAGCCCTAATGAATTTCATTTCATTTAAACAGTACCCTAATACACTTTCATCCCTCATTAAATTTTACTCCTTTTAAGATAATTTTCCCTTTAATGAAATTATATCATATTATTAATCATATTTAAAATTTAATTAATTGTATATTTTACAAATCTTCCATATTAATTTTTCTATTTTGGTGTTAATGCTTGAGGTGTTTTATCCTATTATTACACTTTCTGTTTAAATTATATTGATTTTTTTTAAATA
>CAZGXD010000131.1:0-2780 GCA_964529625.1 uncultured Muribaculaceae bacterium | reverse complement strand
AAATTATTTCCTTTTTTTTTAGAAGTCTTTATTATAATTTTAGTTCGTGATATAATAATGGTGGTGAAATTATGAATAGAAAATTAATTTTAGTTAGTCTAGTTTGTATGTTTATTGATCAAATAACCAAATATATAATTATAGTTAAAATGAATTTATTAGATAGTATAGAAATTATTAAATCATTTTTTAAGATTACCTATGTTAGAAATTATGGGGCAGCATTTAATATATTAGATGGAAATAAGATTTTGTTAATATTAATAACAATTGGGGTTTTATTCTTTATTTATTGGATTTATTTAAGAAATAAAACCTTAGATAATTTTCAAATAAATGTTTATGGTCTTTTAATTGGAGGAATATTAGGAAATTTAATTGATCGAATTATGTTTGGTTATGTGATTGATTTTTTAGATTTTAAAATAATCGGGTACAATTTTCCAATTTTTAATATGGCTGATATTTGGATAGTGGTAGCAGTAAGTTTAATAATTATAAAAGTATTATTTTGGGGGGATGACTTGTCCAAAGATATATAGTAAAAAAAGAAGAGATAGATACTAGACTAGATAATTATTTAAATGGATTTCTAAATCTTAGTCGTAATAAAATTCAACAATTAATAAAGAATAATAAAGTTTTAGTAAATAAAAAAAAGGTTAAAAGTGGCTATCTTTTAAAAGAAAATGATGTTATTTGTATTGAAGATTATTTGGAAGAAGATGAATTTATAAACCCCCAAAAAATGGATTTAGTAATAATTTATGAAGATGATGATATTATTGTTATTAATAAGGATAATGGGTTAGTTGTTCATCCAACTGTAAATAAAAAGAATAATACGCTAGTGAATGGGTTATTATATTATTCTCCTAATTTAAGTGATATAGGGGGTGAATTAAGACCTGGTATTGTTCATCGACTTGATGCTTTTACAACTGGTCTTTTAGTAGTTGCTAAAAATAATGATACTCATAAAATATTAGTTCAACAGTTTAATGATAGAATGGTGACTCGAAAATATATGGCTTTAGTTTGGGGGGTTATTTTAAATGATAAAGGAACTATTAAGGCCCCAATTGGAAGAAAAATAAATGAACGCAAAAAACAAACTGTTACTTCAATTAATAGCAAGGAAGCAATAACCCATTTTAGGGTAATTAAAAGATTTAAAGAAGTAACCTTAGTTGAAGTAAGTCTAGAAACAGGACGAACTCATCAAATAAGGGTTCATTTTAACTATATCGGGCATCCAGTAGTGAATGATGCTGTTTATAGTAAAAGAAAAATAATTGATGATTCGGGACCTTGTTTACATGCTAAGGTTTTGGGATTTAATCATCCAACGACTAATAAATATGTTGAATTTAGTTGTTCCATTCCAACTTGTTTTAATAATATTTTAGATAAATTTAAAGAAGAATAAACATCTAAAGGTCTTTACATAAAATAATAATGATAATAGAATAGATAGGACAGAGGTGACAATATGAACGGAGTAATAAAAAATGAAATAGATGAATTAATTGTAAAATTATTGCATTATTTTATAACTGAACATGGATATAATCCAATTGTTTTGCATGGAGCGAAAGAAGAAATTTGGTTAGAAAATTTAGATGGTGAATATAAAATAATAAGAATTGCTTCAAATTATATTCATAATAAAGAGCAATTAGATTTTGATATCTATAAAACAAGTCGAATTATGAAAGATATTAAGAAAAAAACTTTTACTTTTCATATGAATACGTTAAATATTTTTCTGAATTTAGGAGAAAATGTTGAACTTCAAAATACATCTAGTGATATTACTTGTATAAATATTAAAAATCTTAATGATTTAGAAAATGAACAGGTATTAAAAGAAACCTTTCCGACGATTATTAAAAAAATCAATTATAAAGAAAAAGGGCTAGAATTATTCATGAAATTAACTAATGATATTAATAAAAAAAATGAACGGGATGCTAAACAAGCTGAAAATATTTTTAAAATGAAAAAACCAATTGTAACATCATTTTTAATCGGGCTTAATATTTTAATGTTTGGTTTAATGTATATTTATGGAAATGGTAGTCAAGACCCTGATACATTATTAAAATTTGGGGCAATTAGTAGATATCATATAATAGTAAAAAAAGAATATTTTCGTTTAATTACGAGTAGTTTTCTTCATGTTGGTTTAATTCATTTAATTTTTAATATTTATGCTTTATATATTATTGGTCCTCAATTAGAAAGTTTTTTTGGTAAAGTCAAATATTTAATTATTTATCTTTTCAGTGCTGCTTTAGCTTCGTTATTATCAATTGTATTTTATGCTGGAATAAGTGCTGGTGCTTCTGGTTCCATTTTTGGGCTATTAGGGGCTTTATTATATTTTGGATACCATTACCGTGTTTATTTAGGTTCAGTTATAAAATCGCAGATAATCCCCTTAATTTTACTTAATTTATTAATTGGTTTTATGGTAGTAGATATTAATAATGTTGCCCATATTGGGGGTTTAATAGGGGGAATTCTTATTTCTATGGCATTAGGAGTAAAATATAAGACGACTACTTTTGAAAAAATTAATGGTTGGGTAATGACTATAATATTTACAGGATTTTTATTTTATTTAGCTTTTGTGGGAATTTAAAACAGACAAAATTTTGTCTGTTTTTACTTTACTTTATTTTTTATCTATTTTTAAAATTATAATTTACGATAAAGTCCGACGGCTTTACCTAAAATATCAACTTTGGTTAGAATAATTGGTTCCATATGATCAT